>DBMG01000128.1:13884-18275 GCA_002304785.1 Candidatus Accumulibacter sp. UBA704
GTGGCGGTTGACGACAAGACCATCAGCTACCTCGAAGGCCGACCCATCGCGCCGAAGGGCGAGAACTGGACCAAGGCCGTCGCCTACTGGAAGACGCTGAAGTCGGACGATGATGCCGTCTTCGACACGGTCATCGAATTCAATGGTGCCGAGATTGAGCCGCAGGTGACCTGGGGCACGTCACCCGAGCAAGTCACATCGGTCGGCGGCAAGGTGCCGAATCCCGCCGTTGAAAACGATCCGATCCGCCGTGCGGGTATCGAGCGTGCGCTCAAGTACATGGGCCTGGAAGCAGACATGCCGATCAGCGACATCCGGATCGACAAGGTTTTCATTGGTTCATGCACCAACTCGCGCATCGAGGACCTGCGCGCTGCTGCCACGGTTGCCAAGGGCAAGAAGGTCGCCGCCAACGTCAAGCTGGCACTGGTTGTGCCGGGGTCTGGCATCGTCAAGCGTCAGGCTGAGGCGGAAGGGCTGGACAAGATCTTTACCGAGGCGGGCTTTGAATGGCGCGAGCCGGGGTGCTCGATGTGCCTGGCCATGAACGCCGATCGCCTCTCGCCGGGCGAGCGCTGCGCCTCGACTTCCAACCGCAACTTCGAGGGTCGCCAGGGGCCGGGCGGACGCACCCATCTGGTCAGCCCGGCGATGGCCGCCGCGGCCGCCATCGCCGGCCATTTTGTCGACGTCCGCCAAGCCTGAGAGGAGAGAACCCCATGAAACCCTTTACCCGACTCAACGGTCTCGTCTGCCCGCTCGACCGTGCGAACGTCGATACCGACGCGATTATTCCCAAACAGTTCCTGAAATCGATCAAGCGCAGCGGCTTCGGTCCTTACCTGTTCGACGAGTGGCGCTACACCAACTACGGCGAACCTGGCATGGATTGCACCAATCGGCCGAAGAATCCGGATTTCGTGCTCAACCAGCCCCGCTACCAGGGGGCGCAGATCCTGCTGGCGCGCGACAACTTCGGTTGCGGTTCGAGCCGCGAACACGCGCCGTGGGCGATCGAGGACTACGGCTTCCGCGTGATGATCGCCCCGTCGTTTGCCGACATCTTTTTCTCGAACAGCTTCAAGAACGGCATTTTGCCGATCGTCGCCTCGGCGGAGATCGTCGAACGCCTATTCAAGGAGTGCGCGGCAACCGAGGGCTACAGGCTCGACGTCGACCTCGCCGCGCAGACCGTGACGACGCCGTCCGGCTTCTCGTTCGGTTTCGACATCACTCCGCACCGCAAGCACTGCCTGCTCAACGGTCTCGACGATATCGGCCTGACGCTCCAGCACGCTGACGAGATTCGCGCTTTCGAAGCGAAGCACAAGGCGGCACAGCCCTGGCTGTTCACGGCGTAACGCGCAAACTCGCCTCCGGTTCTCGCCGGAGGCGATTCCCGCACGAGCTTACAGTACCCGCCCGTGCCACCACAGCGAGAGGCCGGCGGCGAGAATCGCGAACAACGCCGCGACGGCGGCGAACAGGGCGCTGATTTCGGTCTGCTTTTTCTCGAAGGCGATCTTAGCCGTCAGCGATTCGTAGATCTTCTTCAGGTCGACGGCGGTGCCTGCGTAGAAATACTCGCCCTGTGTAGTCTCGGCGATGCGCTTCAGACTCTCCTCGTCGAGCCGGACGCGCATCGACCAGCCTTCGAACCCGATCGTCTCGCCTTCCTTGGTGCCCACCCCAACAGTGTAAACACGGATACCGCGGTCGGCGGCCATCTTGGCCGCTTCCAGCGGGTCGGGGCCGGTCGTGCGCTGGCCGTCGGAGAGCAGGATGATCACTGCCGAGCGGTTCGAACCGGGAGCGACCGGAGTGAACTCCGGCTTCTGTTTTCCGGGCTGGCCGATCGCGCCGCCTTTGCCTTCACGCGCATCCTGGAAACTGCGCCCGTAGATGAACTGGCTGACGTCGATCCCGGCGTCCGGGAAGAGCGTCGCCAGCGAAACGATCAGGCCGCTGCCGGTTGCCGTGCCACGTTGCAGCTGGAAACGGTCGATAGCGGCGACAAGCTCTTCCCGCGATAGCGTCGGTGCCTGCACGACGGATGCCGTCGCGGCGAAGGCGACGATGCCGACCTTGGTGCGCGGCGGAAGATCAGTCAGGAAGGCCTTGGCGGCGGTCTGGGCGGCTTGCAGCCGGCTGGGCTGGACGTCTGCAGCGCGCATGCTGCCGGACACGTCCATGGCGAGAATGATCGTTTCCTGTTGCGTCGGCAGCAGGACGGTTGACACCGGGCGGGCCGTCGCGAGCAGCAGCACTGTCGTTGCCAGCAGGAACAGGGCGGGCGGCAGATGCCGCCGTATGCGGTTGCCGGCACCTAGCGCCTCGCGCACGAGGCCGAGACTGGCGTAACGCAGCGCGGCCTGCTTCTTGCGGCGCAGGATGAACAAGTACAGCGCGATAAGCGCGGGGACGGCCAGCAAGGCCCAGAGCATCAACGGCCATTGGAAGATCATGGGCGGGCCTCCGGAATCGTGCGGGGCCGCGCTTCGAGGTGGGCGGGCATGCCGCCGCCGCTCGTCGCCCGGCTGCGCAGTTCGCGCAATTCGGCAAAACGCAGCAGCGCATCGAGCAGGTCACTTTCGGTGGAGAGTTCGAGGGCATCGACACCGGCAGTGGCGAAGCCCTCGCGCAGATCCTCCTCGCGTTTCTCGGCCAGTTCGGCAAAACGCCTGCGGAAAGTTCTGTCATGTGTGTCGAGGAAAAGCTGCTCCCCGCTTTCGGCATCTTGCAGGAGCAGCATGCCGATGTCGGGAATCTCGTGTTCCAAGGGGTCCGATAGACGTATGGCGATGACTTCGTGGCGCAACGCCAGCCGCGCCAGCGATTCCTCCCAACCCGGCGCGCTGATGAAATCGGACACGACGAACACCAGCGAGCGGCGGGGGACGATCCGCGCGGCGTGATCCAACAGACTGGCGAGCTGCGTCGGTGCCGGTTTGGTGACCGGCCGCGCCAGCAGAACGTGCAGCAGATGCAGCACATGGCGCCGTCCGCTGCGCGCCGGGACGACCGTGTCGACCGAACTGCCGTAGCACAGCGCGCCAACGCGGTTGCCGTGGCGTGTGAGCAGGCGGGCCAGCACGCCGACGAATTCGGCCGATACCGCCTGCTTCTTGACCCGTGAGCCGAAATCGAGCGATGCCGAGAGGTCGAGGAGGAACCAGGCGGTGAGGTCCCGATCCTCGTTGAATACGCGCACGTAGGGCGTCTGCATGCGCGCCGTGACGTTCCAGTCGATGTGCCGCACGTCGTCGTGGTACTGATATTCCCGCAGGTCGGCAAGGTCGATGCCCGGGCCGCGGAAGAAGCAGCGGTAGTCGCCGTGCAGCAGCCCGTCGAGCCGGCGGATCACCGTCCATTCGAGGCGCAACAGCAGCTGTTCCGCATCAGCTGGCTTGGACATGGCTTTCCAGTGCCTTGACCGGGGCGGGGATGTGCTGCATCAGTTTGTCGATCAGCGCGTCCGCGTTCATGCCCTCGGCGAGCGCCTGGTAGGAGAGCACGAGGCGGTGGCGCAGCACGTCGGGCACCAGTTCGCTCATGTCCTCCGGCAGCACGTAGTCGCGGCCGCGCAGGAAGGCCAAGGCGCGGGCGCCCTCGACGAGGTTGATGGTGGCGCGCGGGCTGGCGCCGAAGGTGATCCACGGCTCGAATTCCGGTAGGCCGTACTTGGCCGGTTCGCGCGTGGCGCAGACGAGGCGCACGGCGTACTGCATCAGCGCGGGCTCGACGAAACCCTTGCGGCATTCGGCCTGCAGGGCCGCCAGTTGCTCGGTTGTGGCGATGGCACCGATCACCGGCGCTTCGCCGGTGACGCGCTCGGCAATGACGAATTCCTCTTCGGGTGTCGGATAGTCGACCAGCACCTTCATCATGAAGCGGTCGACCTGCGCCTCGGGCAAGGGGTAAGTGCCCTCGGTCTCGATCGGGTTCTGCGTGGCCATGACTAGAAACGGTGCCGGGAGATGATGCGTTTCGCCGGCGATGGTTACCTGCCGTTCCTGCATGACTTCGAGCAAGGCGCTCTGCACCTTGGCCGGTGCGCGGTTGATCTCGTCGGCGAGCAGCAGATGGGTGAATATCGGTCCGAGCGAGGTGGTGAATTCGCCGGTTTTCTGGTTGTAGATGCGATTGCCGATGAGGTCGGCCGGCACCAGATCGGGCGTGAACTGGATGCGCTTGAACCCCCCGGAGAGGGTCGCGGCCAGTGTCTTGATCGTCAGCGTCTTGGCCAGCCCCGGAACGCCTTCCACGAGCAGGTGGCCCTGCGCGAGCATGGCGACCATCACGCGTTCGAGGAAATTGTCCTGGCCGACAATAAGCTTCTTCACTTCGTACAGGATGCGTTCGATCAACGAGGCCACGTGTGCATGGGTCAT
>DBMG01000128.1:18360-19275 GCA_002304785.1 Candidatus Accumulibacter sp. UBA704
ATGCCCAACACCTCGCCTTCCATATTCACCAGCGGTCCCCCAGAGTTTCCGGGATTCGCCGCAGCATCGAACTGGATCAGGTTGGTCAGAGCGCGTTTTCCGTCCGACGAGACGAACTCTCGCTTGAGACCGGAAACCACGCCTGTCGACGCCGAGGGGCCAAAACCAAAGGGAAAACCGACGGCGAGCACCTCATCGCCGGGGCGCAGGTCGCCGGTGGTGATCAGTGTCGCCGGTTGCAGGTCGTCAGGCAGCTTCCTGGCCTGCAGCACGGCGAGGTCGTTGTCCGGGTCGACCCCGGTGACCACGGCCTCCGATTCGGTTCCGTCGGCGAAGACGACCTGGATGCGGCTCGTTCCGATGACGACGTGCAGGTTCGTCAGAATGCTGCCCCGTTCGGTAATCACTACGCCAGTTCCCACCGATTGCCGCTTGCTGGCGGAATCGTCCTTGTTGTCCTTGCCGTCCTCCTTGCCTTTTTCCTTCTTGCCTTTCTTGTCGTCCGGGTCGGCACTCTTTGGCAGGTTGCCAATGCCTTCCGGATGATCGAAGCCGTCGACGCGCACCACCGACTGGCGGATTGCTTCGTAGGCTTTGGCTGCCTTCGATGGCAACGGTTTTTCCTCGAGGCTGGCGCGCACGGCGCGGTCGATGTCCTTCTGGGTAATAAGGTGAGGGGGTTCGGCCAGATGGCGATCAATCAGGATTCCGGAAAAAACGGCCAGCACTCCGGCGAGAACCAGCGCCGAAGTCCGGTGGGCGAGGAGGAAACGCGTGAATCGTGTCCCCCTGCCCGCGTTTGGCGTTTCAGCTTGCGGTGGCTGAAGCGGATCTACGGCCTCAACGGTTACAGTCGGGCGCTTCTTGCCGGAAGTGCTGTACAGCGCGGTTCGCCTCATATGCTCCTCGCACTCG
>DBMG01000023.1 GCA_002304785.1 Candidatus Accumulibacter sp. UBA704
CCTAACCAGCCATTCAGGGCTTTCTACTTGAACGGCTGCATCAAGGCATATTACCGAAGTTCGGTCATAGGCGATGGGCTATAAAGCCAACGCTCCATCTCGACACTGCGTTGCAGCCAGCCATTGAAAAGAGGGCGACGTTGTACCTTGAGGCTCTTCCGCAAAGGATCACGCCAAATCCGCCCGCAATCGCTCAACGAGTAAATCTACGAAACTACGCACTTTTACCGAGGCTTGCCGGCCTTCACGGTGCAGAACATGGATAGGTAACGCGGGCGGCTCGAAATCGGAAAGAACTCGCTTTAACCTTCCCGCCGCCAGGTGCGCGGCAATTTGGTACGACATTAAGCGGGTAACGCCAAACCCTTGTAATGCGCCCTGAATCGCCGCTTCGTTGTTGGTCACAGCCAAGCGCGGATGGACTTTGACTCCGACACTCATTTTCCCGCTACCAAACCGCCACTCGGTCGTAGGTGACACGGGACTGGCAGAGATAATGGTGTGTCGTGCAAGATCGTATGGCTCTTCAAGCTTGGCGGATTGCTTCAGATAGTCCGGCGCGGCACACACCACGCGGCGGACTTGGCCAACAGGAATCGCCCGCATCGTCGAATCGGGCAAGTCGCCAATCCGCACACCGACATCGAGTCCTTCCTCCAACAAATTAACGACCCGATCAAGAAACACGGCTGAGACAGATACCTCCGGGTAGCGCCGCAGGTAATCGACAATGCCGGGCATCACGAACATGCTGCCGAACAGTACGGGGGCTGTGACCGCCAGATGTCCCCGCGGAGCCGCATAAACGCCTGCTGCCGCTTCGTCTGCCTCGTCCGCCTCCGCTAGAATGCGACGCGCGCTTTCAAGGTAGTTCAGCCCCGCATCCGTGACGCGCACGTAACGCGTGGTTCGCGTCAGCAAGGTAATGCCCAGACGCTTCTCAAGTGAGGCGATTGCACGAGTCACGGCGGGGGGCGACATCCCGAGCCGCCGCGCTCCACCGGAAAAACTCTCTTCTTCGGCAACCGCTACGAAGACGCTCATCAAGAAGAACCGGTCCATATCGCTATTCCATTATTTGTAATAATAAATTGATATAAACGGATATTCTTCTTTCAGTTGGAAGTTGGCAAGATGCTCCTCATTCGCAGCGCATTGGCGCCACGAATCAAACCAAAGTCCAACAGGAGAATTGCCATGACCCGAATATCCATCCCCGCTGCCGATCAAATACCCACCGCTTCGCTGCCACTGCTTGACGCGGTTCACAAGCAACTGGGTGTGGTCCCTAATCTGATGAAAGTCGTGGGCAACAGTCCGGCGGCGCTTGAAGGCTATCTGAGCCTCAGCGGAGCGCTGGCCAAAGGTTCGATAGGGGCCAAGACCGGAGAACGTATCGCCCTGGCTGTGGCCGAGCTCAATGGCTGTGCCTATTGCCTCTCGGCCCATAGCTACCTCGCCAGCCATCTCGCCAAACTCGAAGCAGCCGAAGTTGACAGCAATCGCCACGGCTGCTCAAACGACCCAAAAGCAGCCGCCGCAGTGCACTTCGCTTCACGGGTCGTCACGTCTCGCGGGCACGTTTCCGACGCCGATGTCGCGGCAGTGAAAGAGGCGGGTTTCAGCAACGCGGAGGTTATTGAGATCGTCCTTCATGTCGCACTCAATACGCTGACCAACTATGTCAATGAAGTTGCAAAAACCGAGATCGACTTTCCCGTCGTCAGCCCGTTGAGTTGAGGCAGGAATCCAGGCACGAGGATGCGCCATGAGTGAACTACGCAAGATTTCCAGTGATGTCGCCTTCACACCAAGTGTCAAGGCCATTCAGTCCCGCAAGGGGTCTCGCCCGGCCTATGCCCGTATGGAAAGTAACGGGGGCTGGGCGACGACAATTACGGCTGATCTCGCTGATTTCATTGCCGGACAAACCAGCGTCTTCCTCGCAACAGCCAATACGGCGGGGCAGCCTTATATTCAGCATCGGGGTGGGCCCGCCGGCTTTCTGCGCGTGCTCGATGACCAGACGCTGGCGTTCGCGGATTTTAGGGGTAACCGGCAATTCATCACGTCAGGCAACCTCGCCGAGAATCCGAAGGCGCATCTCTTTCTCATTGACTACGAAAATCGTCAACGGGTCAAACTCTGGGGTACGGCTCGCGTCATCGAGGATGATCCATCATTGCTGGAACGCCTGATGCCGCCGAATTACAAGGCGAATGGCGAACAGGTCATTCTCTTCCATGTTGATACCTGGGATGCCAATTGCCCACAGCACATTCCGCAACGTTTCGAGGCGTCTGAGGTGGCTCGAGCCCTTGAAGAACGTGATCAACGTATCGTGGAACTTGAAGCTGAGATCACGCGATTAAAACGGGTTCAGCGAACCTGACGCAGTTACGCGAACACATCCAATCGACCGCCAACAACCCCGGCCAGTTGGCCGGAGTTTGGACCGGGTACATCGGCTTTAGAGCTAGTTCCAATTGCGGCAGGTTCTCTGCTACGTAGAGCGCCGTTGTGGGATTAATCGACAGCCGGCAGATGAGCGCCAGGACGCGATACCCAAAGACCCGGCCTGCCTGATACCAGACCCAGTCGGCGACAAGCGAGGCGAACGGGTTCAAGGTCATGAGCTTCAGCGGCGGGATGAAGGCCAATATTGACCCGCGCTCGCCCGCCAAGCTGCCGAATTCTTGAATGGGTGTGCGCCGTCGACGATGAGTTGCGACGAGTTGTCCGCGACAGAAATAAGGCTGAACGGTCTGTCGTCCTGCGCCACAAATTATGGTCGACGGCTTTCCCTGTCCGGCTGCGTGATGGCGTGACGAGGTGTTCTGAACTAGATTGATACGAGGGAGATTTTTATTTGTCATTAATGCGTGCGCGCCTTGAGCAGGTTGATTGAACAAGGATAATCCATGAACATCCGCAATCTCGTTATCCTCATGCTCGGTTTGGGCACAGCCGCCCTGGCTGCGGCTGAACTCGGCGTGGCCCCCGTTGTGCAGAGCGCAGCGGCGGGCGTCTATGTCGCGGATGCCACGGTTCAGGCGGTCAAACAGAGCATCGTTTCCGCGCAGGTGCCCGGACGCGTAGTGCAGCTCCTCGTACGGGCCGGCGATGCGGTGGCGGTCGGGCAGGTCATCGCTCGACTCGATGACCGGGAGTGGGTCGCGGCCGAGGTCTCCAGTCAGGCCGCCATCTTCGAGGCGCAAGCCAATCTGGCGCGTGCGGAACTGGATTTCAAACGTACGCAGGAACTGTCCCGGCGGAATTTCGTCAGCACCGCCGCGCTCGACCAAGCGGAAAGCCAAGTGAAGGCCTTGCGCGCTCGCGTCGAATCGCTGCAGGCGACCAGTCGTGCCGCGGGCGCCACACGCAGCCATGCCGTGATAACGGCACCTTACGCCGGACTGGTGGCGGCAACACAAGCCGAAGTCGGCGACATGGCCATGCCGGGCAAGCCCGTCGTCACACTGTTCGAACCGGGCCGGCTGCGCGTCGCATGCTATGTCCCCGAAACCCGGATGGAAAGCGTGCGGGCCGGTCTGGCGGAAACGCCTCCCGTGGTTGAAATCGGCGGACAGCGTGTCGCCGGCACGCAGACGACCATTCTTCCCGCGGCCGACCCGGGCACCCGCACCACCGAGATTCGCATCGACCTACCGGACGACGTGCAGGCCGCTCCCGGCCAATTTGCCCGAGCGCGTTTCGCCTTGTCCATGGCGGCATCCCCAACGCGCCTGTCGATTCCCGAGGCCGCCATACTCCGGCGCGGCGAATTGACTGCCGTCTATGTCGTGACTAGCGGCGGGCGTCTCCAGCAGCGGCAGGTTCGGCTGGGCGAAGCCTTGCCGGATGGGCGCATCGAAGTGCTGGCGGGTCTCAAGGCGGGAGAAAACGTGGCGCTCGACCCGGTCAAAGCGGGAATCGAGGCCGTGGCGCCTCCGTCAGGAAAATAATCACCATGAGCGACAGCGTGTCGTCTCGTCTCGGTATTTCGGGCCGTATCACGGCGCTATTTCAGCGCAACGCGATTACGCCCTTGCTGGCGTTGGTGCTGTTCCTGCTCGGCGTCTTCGCCGCCGTGATTACGCCCCGTGAAGAAGAACCACAAATCAATGTGACCATGGCCAATGTGCTCATTCCGTTCCCGGGAGCCTCCAGCACAGATGTTGAGCGGCTGGTTGCCGGTCCGGCGGAACAGGTGCTCGACCAGATTGCCGACATCGAGCATATCTATTCGGTCTCACGGCCGGGTATGGCCATCCTGACGGTGCAGTACAAGGTCGGTGTGCCGCGTACCGAGGCGCTGGTTCGCCTGTATGACACCCTGGACAGCAATAGCGATTGGCTGCCGAAAGAACTGGGCGTGATGGCGCCCATCGTCAAGCCCAAGGGTATCGACGACGTACCCATCGTGGCACTGACGCTGTGGACCCGGGATACCCAGGCGTCGGCCTTCGACCTCGAACGAACGGCGCATGCGCTGGAAGCGGAACTCAAACGTGTCAAGGGGACGCGCGAAGTGACGACACTCGGCGGCCCCGGCAACGTGGTTAACGTCCTGCTCGACAGCGAACGCCTGGCCGCGCATGGCATGTCGGTCGGCGAAGTCACGCAGGCGCTGCAGGCGCGAAACCTGGTTCTACCGGGTGGCGAGTTGGCTTCCGATAACCGCCTGGTCCATGTCAACGTCGGCACTTTCCTGCGCGAGGTGAAGGATGTGGGGGAAGTGATTGTCGGGACAAGTAACGGGCGAGTCATCTATCTGTCGGACGTGGCCACCGTGCAAGCCGGACCCCCCATGCCGGCCCATTACGTATGGCACGGTGTGGTCGGAAAGGACGGGGGCGAATACCCGGCCGTCACTGTGCAGGTGACCAAGAAACCCGGCGAGAATGCCGTTAATGTCGCCAAAGCGGTAATTGAGCGAGCCTCGGCGCTGCAAAACCAGTTGATTCCAGCCAACGTCGAGGTGACGGTTACGCGTAACTATGGGCAGACGGCCGATGACAAAGCCAGCAAGCTGATTCACAAATTGATATTTGCCACGGGCTCCGTTATCGCGCTGGTCTGGCTGGCGCTCGGGCGGCGCGAGTCAGCCATCGTTGGAGCGGCGGTCATCCTGACGCTGGCGGCCACGCTGTTCGCCAGTTGGGCTTGGGGCTTCACGCTGAACCGGGTCTCGTTGTTCGCGCTGATTTTCTCGATAGGCATCCTCGTCGACGATGCCATCGTGGTTGTCGAGAACATCCACCGCCACCGGGCGCTGTCGCCCGGCAAAGCGCTATGGGAAATCATCCCCGGCGCGGTCGATGAGGTCGGCGGCCCGACTATCCTGGCGACGCTCACGGTCATCGCCGCGCTGTTGCCGATGGCCTTCGTAACGGGTCTGATGGGGCCTTACATGAGTCCGATTCCCATCAATTCGAGCATGGGCATGCTCATTTCGCTGGCGGTCGCGTTTGTGGTCACCCCCTGGCTGGCCAACCAGTGGCTCAGCCCGCATCAGCCCACACCGTCCGACGAGGCGGGCGAAAGTCGCCTGATGCGACTCGCGCGCCGCCTGCTCAGCCCTTTCCTTGACCCGCAGAGCGGACCCCGTGCCCGCGGTCGGCTGTGGCTTGGCGTCGGCTTGGCCGTCATCGTGTCCCTGGCCCTGCCGCTCATGGAATGGGTCGTCCTGAAGATGCTGCCGTTTGACAACAAGAGCGAATTCCAGGTGGTGGTTGACATGCCGCCCGGGACACCCGTCGAGACGACGGCGGCGGCGCTGCGCGAGATGGGCACGGCCCTGGCGCTGGTGCCCGAGGTGACCGACTACCAGGCGTACGTCGGGGCGGCCAGCCCTATCAATTTTAACGGACTGGTGCGCCAGTACTATCTGCGCGCCGCGAGCGAACTCGGCGACCTGCAGGTGAATCTCGTCGACAAGCATCTGCGCTCGCGGCAAAGCCATGAAATCGCAGTGGCTGTACGCCCGGCGTTGCAGAAAATCGCCACCGCGCACGGCGCCCGCGTCAAGGTCGTGGAAGTGCCGCCCGGCCCGCCCGTGCTCAGCCCGATTGTGGCGGAGGTCTACGGGCCGGATGAGCAGGGCCGCCGTGCCGTCGCTCGGAAAATTCTTGCCGCCTTCGAGGGAACGCCGCATATCGTGGATACGGACACCACCGATACAGCCGCCTCACCGCAAACAACGCTTCGCCTGCTCTACGGGAAGGCCGCCCAGCTGGGCGTGAATCAGGCTCAAATCGCCCAGACGCTGTACGCGGCCGGACAGGGGGCTGACGTCACGTTCCTGCACGATGAACAGAGCAAGTACGCGGTCCCTGTCCGACTGCAATTGCCGTCCGAAAAACTGTCGACCATCGGCGCATTGCTTAAACTGCCCATCAAGACATCCGATGGGCGCACTGTCCCGCTCGCTGACCTCGTTGAGGTCGCTACGGGAGAACGCGACCGCGTCTTCTACCACAAAGACCTGATGCCCGTGACTTATGTCCTCGGTGACATGGCGGGTGGCCTGGACAGTCCTTTGTATGGCATGTTTGCCGTCCGCGCCAAGCTCAACAACCTGCCGCTCGAACAGGGCGGCATCCTCGGCCAGACCTACATCCGCCAGCCGGTCGATGCCTGGAGCGGCTATGCGCTGAAATGGGACGGCGAGTGGCAGGTCACCTACGAAACCTTCCGCGACATGGGTGCGGCCTACGCCGTTGGGTTGATTTTGATTTATCTACTTGTGGTGGCCCAATTCCGCAGCTACCTGACCCCACTGGTCATCATGGCGCCGATTCCGCTGACCCTCGTCGGAGTCATGCCGGGGCACGCATTGTTCGGTGCGCAATTCACCGCGACCTCAATGATTGGCATGATTGCCCTGGCCGGTATCATCGTGCGCAACTCAATTCTGCTCGTCGACTTCATCAACCTGCAGGTCGCGGAAGGCGTGCCATTTGCCGAGGCCGTCATCCGTTCCGCCGGCGTGCGCGCACAGCCGATAGGACTCACTGCCCTGGCCGCCATGATGGGGGCGCTGTTTATCCTTGACGACCCGATTTTTAACGGCTTGGCGGTGTCGCTGCTCTTCGGCATTGCCGTGTCCACACTGCTCACGCTCGTGCTCATTCCGCTGCTGTACTACGCGCTGAATCACAAGCGCCTTGAACAGCAGCCGGCCTGAAAGGAATGCGTACAATGACGAGCTGACCCCTGATTCGTATTTTTTGCCGGAGTCGTTGTTCTGGTACTGGCCCTGGCGATTCCAGGCAGCCCGGTTTTTATCAGCGAAGGGTTCGTCGCATTTGCCGCGTTTGTCGGCACCCTCCTGCCGCAGAGTGGTAATACGCGCGGGTATCCTTATGATCGTGAATCGGTCCGAAGACGCCTCCCGGATCGATAGTAACCAGTGCCTTCTGGCCTTTGAGTTAAATGGCAATCATGTTTTGGTCCTTGTCTAATCGATGAGCTGCACTTCGTAGTCCTGGCCTTCCCAACACATTTTGTTTAGCCAATAGATAGTGAATTGAACGGTGTCACCTGCATGCAGCCCTGCAAGCGAGAGACTGGCCTTGTACACGCCAAGCCCCGTATCGCTGGTGACAGTATCCTGGATGGCGCGCCATCCGTTACTACCCCAGTGAATGCGAGCCGGGTCACGCAGTACCACACTGAATTTGTCGCCAATACGGATATGGCGTGGGCGATACCATGGCCCCCAAAGGGTATCGAAAACCTCTGGGCGCTTTCCTTCGTAACGTGCCCAGGTAGCGGCCGGTCGGTCCACCGGATAACCTTTGACCCGGCTGTAACACAGCTTGATGAATTCGCTGTGAGCCCACACCAGCGGCATGGCTGAGCCGCTGGGCCTGCCCGGTTGGAGACGGTAATCACGAATCGGCTTCCAGTCCCAAACCTGTTCCGGCAACATGCCGACACTACTGGACATGGCCACCATCGCCTTGATATAGGGCAAAGGGTCAATGCCTGCCAGCAGCTCATAATGGCCTCGTTCTCCAACCAATAACGGCCAACCACGTCCGCGACCGGTTCCGTCGAAAGGACTGCCGTCGTTGTGTTCACCATAACCGTCGCCGTTGTAGCGGTGCCATACGGGACCACTGGGGGTGTCGGTCTTGAGCAGTTTGTCAACGACTCTCAGACTGTCGATGACGATGGGGTCGTCCGCCCGGCGCAGCCCGTAGCGAACCAGCTGCAAGAAATCGGTGCCGATCTGCTCATCTGCCGGCAAATTTGGATCGATGGCGCGGTTTTTGATCGCGACATGTTCTGTTTGAGCGCGCTCATTGACTAAGATGTCCGCGGGTGAGATCCGCATGTAATAGCCGCTCACACCCAATTGACGGGCCAAGGATGTGTTTCTGACAACGGTCCACTCTTCGAGCCGCGCGTTCCAGCTGTCTGCCAGTTGCAATGCGAACTCGACGGACTCCCCGTCGAGAAAGGTGCTGCCCTCCACCAGCGCTGCGATGGCAATAGCGAGCGTAAAGGTATTGATGCCGGGATCTTCCTCCCAACGGTCCTGGCCGGTGATTGGGCCCTCCCTGGCGATAAAGGAGAGAGCACGATGGACCATATCGGTGACAGGAATATCCGCCAATGCGTGCTGATCGCGCAGCGATGCCGCCAACAGCACCGGAAAAGCGGCTTCGTCGAGTTGAATTCCTTGCCAGAACGCTTCGCCGCCGAGCCACTGATTCTGAAACCAATGTCCGTCTTCTTGCTGAGTAGCCATCAGGTAACGCAGCACGTCGCGAGCATCCTCGTATGCACCCATGGCCACCAGCGCCCCGGCAGTTTCCACCAGGTCGCGACACCACACTAGGTGATATCCGCCCCGGCTTTCGCTAGTTTCGCCCCATGGAACGGCAAGGCTAGCTACTGCAGCCCCGACATAGGTCCTGTCCTGATGGACCTTGAGCACCATGGCCGACAGCGAGAGCATGTCGTTCAGGTGATCAGGCAACGCAGGGAGTCGGCACATTCCAAGCCAGGACTCCCAAGCGCGACATTGGAGATCCCAGACTGTTTCGAAATCGTCCATCAGGCTTGCCAGTGCCAGAGTTGCCGCGGACTCTTTGCTGGTTGCAAAACCCAGGGCCAGCGTGGCCTGCCTTGGCAGTTCGCCCATCAGGGAAACAGCGCCTGGGCCGGCCGCGTCATATTGCCACGACATGCGCCCATGGCGATCAAAGTCCTGCCAACCGTCACTTGCTCCGAGACAGCCCACCGAGCAGCGCTGCCAAGCATCGGAACCATCATCGTTCCCCGCCATTAATGCTAAGCCGAAGGGCCCCTGTTCTGCCCACAGTACCGTGCGGCTATTGTGCTTTGCTACTGTGGCGAAGTTGTTTCGCGCATCACCGCCTAGTCGCGCGGCTAGTAGTGCGTATGGCCTCAAGTCCTTGTCGCCTTCCAGTTGATAATGAATCAGCAACGTGTCGCGCCGTTGCGACGGACAGATTCGTAGGGTGAAGGTAAAGCGCGAGTGGTGATGAATGATTGTCACTGCGGGCACCCCGGGCTTGGGTAGCCGCACTTCATATTCCCCGAGTCGGCGCAGTTCGACCCAGAATCCCCTGTCATCGGCGACTATAAATCCTAGGTCCCGGATTTGCGGGATGTCGATGCGTGGATAGTAAACTTCCGTGAGAATGCCTTCGGCCACAGTGAACCAGACCCGCGACGAACCCAGACTGGTACCCGCCATATCTTTGCCGGCGTGAGCCCAAGTGGGTGGTATTGATGGTGCTTGGGGAGCTTGCATGAGTACCGATCGTCGGTTGTGATTGAAATCGGACTGCGGTCTTGTCTGACAGTTTCACAAATCGCTGGTTAGGATCAAGTCCCTATGAACCGGAACGAAAAACGCCGCTTTGCCGAGTTTCAGCCCAAGGCCGGGTGATCCACTCTTCTCCAACTTCCACTTAAGCGGTTTATTACAACGTCGTCAGTGTCATCCAACGCCAGCTTTCAAAAAAAACGGAAACGGCGCACTTGGAATCGGGTAGGCTGGTCTTTCAAGAGTAGTTCTCTAGTTGAATGCATGGATCTCTTCACTCGAAAGATAAAGTACGGTGAATATTCCGTTATTTCCAAGCATTGCCGATTCCAATCGAAAGCGCTTCATCGGCTTTCGCGTGCTGTTCAATTCCCGGTTTTACTATCCGATATTGGCGGTGCTCTTCCTCGACCTGGGGCTTTCGGCCACGCAATACACGCTGCTCAATTTTGTATGGGCCATTACCATTGTCGTGGCTGAAGTGCCTTCGGGAGCACTTGCAGACCGTATCGGACGACGCCCTCTGATCATTGCATCGGCGGCTTGCATGGTGCTTGAGATGTCATTGCTTCTCGCGGCCCCGCTCAACGGGGGGCTGACCCTGCTGCTGTTCTGCCTGGCAAACCGAATGCTCAGCGGATTGGCCGAGGCACTGGCAAGCGGCGCAGATGAATCGTTGGCCTACGATTCCCTTGCGGCAGAATCCCGTGGACACGAGTGGCCGGATGTGATGGCCGATGTCGTGCATTGGCAGTCATTGGGGCTGTGCGTGGCCATGCTCGTTGGCGCAGCCGTATATGACCCGAACCTGATGAGCAGCATCATGGCGTCTCTGGGCAGCGACATACGAATTGATCAAGGCATTGCGCTACGTTTTCCTATTGCCTTGAATCTGACCAGTGCGGGAGTCGTACTGTGGTTGGCCCTCGGAATGCGTGAACCGGCCGCAATCGGCAAGGAGCCACACCCAGCCAATGGCTGGCAGGACATCGTGGATGCCGGGCGTTGGATTCTGCGAACTCCCGTCGCGCTATTCGTCATCGTCGGTGGCGTAATGATCGATAGCGTGATTCGTTTGTTCCTGACTTTTGGCAGCGCGTACTACCGCCTGATTGAGCTGCCTGAGGCCAGTTTCGGCTTTATCGGAGCCGCCATGGCCGGACTGGGAATACTGGTCGCGCCGATAGCCAGAGGCTTGGTCGTTTCCGGTTCATTGCTGCGCAATTTCATGATTCTCACCGCGCTGGCGCTGTTGGGGTTGGCAGGAATTGCGCTCAAGATTCCTCAATGGGGCGTTCTGTTCGCCATTCCCTTGGCGGCCGCCATGACAGCGCTGGGCTATATCGTTTCGAACACCCTGAACGCCCATGCCCGTTCCGCTCAACGAGCTACCGTTCTCTCGTTCAAGGGGCTCGTTTTCAATCTTGGCTACGGTTTTGTCAGCCTGCTGTTTGCCCTCGCCCTGCGTGCCCTGAAAGGCGTCAGCTCTCCTGAACAAGCCTTCGCCAGCGCGATTGAAGCGCTGCCACTATGGCTCTTATTGACTTTGATCCTGCTGGCGTTGGCGTTCCGCCGGCACGTTACCGAATTGAATACGAAACCCTGATTCGCCGTTGTTTCCCGAAAAATCTTTTAAACAGCGATCCCATCTTTTCGATCACGAACTCCCGGCGGGTTATCACGGATAGATGTCGCCGGTCAGATAGGCGCCCCAATTCTTCTCGAAATA
>DBMG01000040.1:0-49857 GCA_002304785.1 Candidatus Accumulibacter sp. UBA704
AAAAAAACGGTACGCATCGCAGCGTTGACCGCTTTTCTCGTCATCGCCATCAGCGCACTGCTCGGCCTGAAAATACTTGAATTCTTCGGCATCTCGCTGGCCTCCTTCCAGGTCGGCGGCGGACTGCTGCTGCTCATGAGCGCGATCCAGATGCTGCATGCCCAGCCCGCGGAATCGCGCGCCCAGGATGTCGACGACGGCGCCAGCCGCGCCGATTCAGGCGCCAGCATCGCCGTAGTGCCGCTCACCATTCCCCTCCTGACCGGCCCGGCATCGATTTCCACGGTGGTCATCTATGCCGAAAAAACCAGGCACATCTGGGAACTCGGCGTGCTTGTCGGCTACGGCCTGTTCATCGGCGTCGCGACCTGGCTGGCCCTCTCCGCCGCCGGGCGGATCGGCCGGTTCATGGGGCAAACGGGAATCAACGTGATGACCCGCCTGATGGGCCTGATCCTCGCGGCAATCGCCGTCGAAGTCATGTCCGACGGCCTGATCAAGCTGTTCCCGGCGCTGGCCCGTTGACCGGCGAGCCGTCCGGGAAGACTCTGAGAGAAGCTGTCATTCCGGCGAAAGCCGGAATCCACGCGAACGATGGAAAAAAGGATCTGCCATTGCAGATCCTTGCTTTTCTGGACACTTCGAATCAATTCAGCCAGCGGCCGGCAATGCGCTGGTACTCTCCGTTGGCCTTGATCAGGTGCAGCCATTGGTCGACATATTCCTTCGTGACCGTGTCGCCGCGCGGCAAAAGGTAAGCCATTTCGCCGTATTGCAATGGCTTGTCGGGATTGACCCCGCATAAGCCCGGACGCAAGCGTTGCTGCACGAGCGTTTCCGCTGATTCGGTGACAAAGACATCCGCATTTCCCTTGAGGATTTCGTCGAAAATGGTGAGATTGTCCGGGTGGATGGTCAATTTCGCCGTCTTGAAATTGGCTCGGGCGAAACGCTCGTTGCTGCCGCCGGGATTGGCAACCACCCGGACGTCCGCCTTATCGATATCGGCCACCGTCTGGAAACGCTTCACATCCGTGCAGCGAACCAGCGGCGTCTTGCCGTTGACCATGTACGCCGTGCTGAACGACACCTGCTTTTGACGATCCAGCGTCACCGAAATTCCGCCGACCGCGATGTCGCATTTCCGGGCGACAAAATCGGGAAGCAGATTTGCCCAAGTCGTCTTGACGTACTCGACCTTGACCGCCAGCGAAGCCGCCAGCGATTGCATCAAATCGATATCAAGCCCTTCGAACACTCCGTCCGAGACCGCGAAACTGAACGGCCGGTAATCCCCTGGGGTGCAGATCCGGAGCACCCCGGCCTTGATCACATCGTCAATGGTTGCCGCGCGCGCCGGGAGACTCACCAGCGCGAGCGTAGCCACACCCATCAACAGTGAAACACGCATTCCCTTCATTGCAATCCTTTCGAAATCGGCGACTGTCGCCGAATGAAATCTAGCACGAAACAACGGGTCATCCGGATTCGCTTTGGAAACGCGGTGACCGGTTAGTAACGGATAAGCCCCGTGTTGGACGGCGGCACCCCCTGCGCCTATTCTGAAATTGTCGAACACGAGACGAACAGGAGAATGCCATGACCGCTGGAAAGATTCCCCAGGAAGTCGAGCAACTCGTCTGTGAAACCTGCCTCAAGGAAATACCGGCAACGGAAGCCGTTGCTCCCGAGGCGGTGGATTACGTCGTGCACTTCTGCGGGCTGGAATGCTACGAAAAATGGAAGAAAGACCAGCCTGCGGAGCCGAAAGACAAAGGCGGCGACAAATAGGAACAATGAACCGCCCCGGCGGAGGGAAGGCGCGACAGAGTCTCCGCGACGCTCGATGCAGTGTGATTCGCCTCGCCTTGACGGCAAACCCAACTGATCGAGAGACCGTCAGGGCTCAAAAGACGCTCGCGTCAGCGTTTCCGGTCCTCTTTTCCAGAAAGCCTCATCAAGCAGGAATTCCTGCGTTGTTTCCGCCTCGTCCGGGTTGGCAATCACGACACGCAGTCTAGGTGCGCCGTTGGCAGGTGATTCCATGATCCATGAGGCCATTGTCCGGGACTTGCCGCTGCGCCACAGGCTGTTATCCGGACCGTCGTGCTGATCGCGGCTGATCTCGGCGAACTGCGCGCCACCGAAAGGGCGTGATCCGTTCGTGAGCAGTTCGTTGATTCGCGCCAGACGCGTGGCGCTGCTTGACCCGATCTTGTTGTTGTACAACGTCGCCAACGCCGGATCGAGATAATGGTTGGTGTGGGTGGTCACACCGTTTTCCAGAACCTTGACGCTGTATTTGCCTTCCAGCCCGACCTCCGCCACCAGTACCTTCCTGCTGTCGGCGACGACGAAATAGCTGGCGCGTGCCGAGGAAAACACCTGGTCGGCATCCGCTCTCAGTGCATCCACGCTGGCGTAGGACTCCATGATCCGGCTCATCACACCGCGTTTCCCCGGCTGATTTTCCAAGGCTTTTTTCGGGAGATTCACCGAAGCGGAGACGATGGTCAGCCCCTTCTCATTGACGCCGGCCTTCAGCCCGGGTTCGTCGTTCCCTTCCGCATACAGGCCGAAATAATCGAAGCCTCTCTTCGAGCGAACAAGTTTCAGTTTCTGCGTGTGATCGGGTTTCCAGTCGCGGTTCTTGGAAACCAGCGTGCCTCCGCTGGCTTCCGGTCCTGCCGCAGCCCACAGGGTACAGGCGGCAGCGTGGCCCGAAATCAGCGCCACAACCAGCACAAAAGCACTCATTCGGGAGAACAGTCTCATATCGGTCTTATTCATGGTCTGGTGTGACGACACCACGGGATCCAATACTACCTCGTGCCCGTCGTGTTTCGCGTCCTCGCCGCAGGCATGGGCGTCACCCCCTCTTAGAATGGCTCGACTAGGGATATTCCCAATCCGATGTAGTTGGCCTTGTGATTATAGTCGATCATGCTCTCGCCATACCCGGAAAACCACTGCACATGTCCGCGCAGGCCTTTGGAAATCGGGAACGCCCAGTCCGCTCGCAGCGACCCCTTGGAATCGCTTGCTCCCGACAGCGGGTAGTGCATTTGCGCCATCAACAGGTGGTTACCGACCTTGCGAGCCAGTTCGACCTCACCCCGGCCCAGATACTTCTCGATATCCGGATTGTCGTCGCTCGAAGCGCTTTCCCTTATTCGGTGCCATCCTCGCAAGGTCGCGTTCCAATCGCCGCGCTCCACGCCCACCTGCGCGATCAGCCGATTCCAGCTTCGCGAAAGCTCGCCACCTTTGCCGTTCGACTGGTGGTTGATGCCGAGGCTCGCAAAGCGCACGTCGAACCCTGCGACATGCGCGTTCGTTTTCCAGACGAAGATCGCTTCCGGCTCGTAATTCGTCTCGCGGAAGGGACGCGAGTCTTCGCTGGAATACACCTGCCATCGCGACGCCTGCGTGTAGGCCAGCCACAGGTCACCGTTATCGCCGAACAGGTCACTCGCCACCTTCGTCTTGAAGCTGACCTGAAATTTCGCCTCCAACGATCGGGTTTCGCCCAGATCAACCGTCTGGTGCGTCGGACTCGAGGGAGCGGAATTGACAGATGAACTGGCAAAGACCGGCAGCAGGTAAACGGCACGATACGGGCGTATCTCGAAGTTGTCCGCACCCGACTCGCCAATAGCCCATGCCTTCTGCATCGGCGTCAGGCCACCCCCCCCGGCGGGAGAACTGGCGCTTGCGGCAGCATCTTGTTTGTCCGTCGCATCGACGCCGTCCGGTTCGGGACTCGTGCGGCCGCTTAGGCGGTCGTAGCAAGCCAGTCGCGCGGCGTCATGATCGATTGCCGCGCATTGACGCAAATCGACTGCCATCGCGTGCGCACTAGCCAGAAGAGCAAGGACAGTCAGGAAGGAATTCAGGGCGAACCGGGAGAGAAGGAGCATTTCGGAAAAACGACGAGAGCGTTGCAGACGAGGTTGGGCAATTTTACGGGATATCGATTTCCACGCTGGTTCGCGCTTTTTGTAAATCCCGGCAAAGACATTTGATCCGCGCTCCTTGCCGAACAATTGGCACACGGACAACAGGGATCGATAACTGATCCAGAAAGCGCGAAGCATTCGACATCGCCGCAAAATAAGCCCAGACCGCCAACTCCATGTGTTCTATTCTTTACAAAACAGATTCGCGCAACTTTTGCCACTCATCCGTACGTCGACAGTCTATGAATCCACCACGCATCGGTACCCTGCCCACCGGCCCGCGCGACGCAATCAGCGACGTCGGCGAAATTCGCGTCGGCCACGTCACGCTCGACCTGGGCAGCATCCAGACAGGAGTGACGGTCGTCGTTCCCCATGCCGGAGACATTTTCGCCGACAAGCCCCCCGCTGCCGCCGCGGTGATCAACGGCTTCGGCAAGAGCGTGGGACTGATTCAGATCGGAGAACTCGGCACTCTCGAGACGCCGATCGCACTGACCAACACGTTCTCGGTCGG
Source organism: Candidatus Accumulibacter sp. UBA704 (assembly GCA_002304785.1). Lineage (GTDB taxonomy): Bacteria > Pseudomonadota > Gammaproteobacteria > Burkholderiales > Rhodocyclaceae > Propionivibrio. Next base: position 4,477 of record DBMG01000040.1, read on the forward strand.
CGTGGTGATGCAGGCGCAGATCCGCGAGGCGATGGCCGCGCATCCGAAGCTCGGACGCGAATGGGCAACGGTTAACCCGCTGGTTTTCGAATGCAACGACGGCTATCTCAACGACATCCGCGCACTTGCCGTCGGCGAAGAGCATTACCGCACCGCGCTCGCCAGCGCCTCGGCCGCCTTTGCCCAGGGCAGCGTCGGAGCCGGGCGCGGCATGAGCGCGTTCGAACTGAAGGGCGGAATCGGCACGGCCTCGCGCCGTGCCGGTGACTACACGGTCGGCGCGCTGGTGCTGGCCAATTTCGGCCGGCTGGAAGCGCTGATGCTGGCCGGCCATCCGCTCGGCCGCAAGCTGACCGAACGCAAGAAGCGCGATGACGAAGCCGAAAAGGGCTCGATCATCATAGTTCTGGCCACCGATGCGCCGCTCGATGCGCGCCAGTTGCGCCGCTTGGCCCTGCGCGCCGGCGCCGGCCTTGCCCGTACCGGCTCGGTGTTCGGTCACGGCAGCGGTGACATCGCTCTGGCCTTCTCCACCGCCTACACCGTTCCCCATCTTCCGACCAAACCCATGCCGGCGTTGGCCATGCTGCACGAAACCCGGCTCGACCCGCTGTTCTACGCCGCGGCGGACGCCACCGAGCAGGCAATCATCCACGCCCTGTGGCATGCCGAACCGGTACGCGGCCGCGATGGACACAAGCGCCGTACCTTTCGGGAAATTCTGAGGAAGCTCCGCGACGAGGACAATCCCTGCGTACCCTGACTAGCGCGAGCGCATTCGCCTTGCCTTCAGTCGCGGCTGGAAAGAGTCTGTCCGCACGCGCCTTCGGCCCGGCAACCTACCGCAAACACCGCGGCGAACCCGCCGCCGCGTGTGCGGAAGTTAGTCGTCTGTCCTTGGTAAAGGCGCGCCGAGACGAGCTGCACCCGATCGCGGTACACGAAATTGCGCAGATCGAGCTTGAGCCGATGTTCAACTCCATCGACCCGCAGGCTGCGCTCCGACGGAGGCACGACAGCCTGCGCGATAAAACCGCCCTGGGCGATTTCCTGGAACACGCGCTTGGTCACCTTATCGCCGCGGTAGGTCGCCTTGCTGCCGAAACCGGCCTCGGGCTTGAAGAACCACTGCTTGCGCGTCGCCCAGAAGGCGCCCGCGTTTTCCGGCTTCACTTCCTCGGTATGCGGCACACCGGCTTTCAGCATCCGCCTGTCGGCTTCGCTGACGCCGGCCGCCTGCAACCAGGCGTCGTCGGTCAATACCGCGAGATTGCGCTTGTCTGCGTAGAGCGCGTGTGCGCGCGGATGCGGCGTCAGAACCACGGCGTCGTCGAGATACGCCTCGCGCAGCGCGGCGCTCCCCGCTGCTTCCAGCGCAAAATCGGTCAGGCGGTTGTACACCAGATCGACGATCTGCCCGTCATGCCGGAGATGCTTGCCGTCGAAGTGAAGCGATTGCGGCGGCACGACCATGGCGGCGATGCCGTGCGCCTCGAACAGCTGCCGGAACAGTTCGAATTCCGGGTAGAGAAACTGTGTTTCGGGCGCGTCATCGACGATCGCCACACGGCGCAGAGGGGCGCCATCCCGGGACAACATCCATTCGTTGCGAAACATGCCGAGGAATTCGTTTTCGACGTCCAGGCGATCGGAGACGCCACCCCGTGTCCGCGAACAACAGGCGACCTGGGCTTCCAGAAGCCGGGCGTTGAGCAGGCCACCGCCGGCGTTGGTGTTGATTTCGATCAGGCGTGGCCCGGCCGCGTCGAGATGAAAATCGTAGCCGAGAAAGACCCCGGCGGCGCCGGGAACGTGGCGCGCGATCTGCGGCGCATAGGCCAGCACGCGATCCTGCCAGGCCGGCAGCGAAACGATCCGTTCGACTACGCGCACGAGATCCGCCATAAAATCGAGATGATCCTGCGCCACGAAAACGGCAGTATCGGAAAACAGGTTCGGGCGGGTTGCCAGCAGTTCGGCATAGGAGACCCCGCCTTCGCTTTCCAATGCGCGCCGCAATTCGTCGTGGTTCACCGTGCGGCAGAAGCAGTCGCGATTGAGCACGACCGCGGCATCGCGACAATCCGGCGGCAGGTCGTCGAGCGGGATCTGGGGTGCGGGTGGCGTCATGATGCCCCAAAGAACGCCAGCACGTCGCCGAGTTCGCGCGTACGGCGCATCGGCGGCAGGCTGCGCCAGATGCGCTTGCCATAGTGCTTGGTGATCAACCGCGGATCGCAGATCATCAGCACGCCGCGGTCGCTCTCATCGCGGATCAGCCGGCCGGCGCCCTGCTTGACGTTGATCACCGCGCGCGGCAACTGGTAATCCATGAAGGCGTTACGCCCCTCCGCCTTCATGCGGTCGATGCGCGCCGAAAGGACCGGATCGTCGGGCGGCGCGAAGGGCAGCTTGTCGATGACCACCAGCGACAGCGCCTCGCCGCGCACATCGACGCCCTCCCAGAAGCTTTGGCTGCCGACCAGTATGGCGTTGCCGAGGCGGCGAAAGCGTTCGAGCAGTTCGTTCTTGCTGCCCTCGCCCTGGATGAGAAGCGGCAGGTTGAGCCCGGCGCGCTCCAGGTTTTCCTGGAGCAATTCGTGCGCGCGGCGCATGGCGCGCAGCGAGGTGCACAGGAAAAACGCGCGCCCTCCGCTGGCCTGAACCACCGGGAAGGCGGCCTTGATCACCGCTTCGGTGTAGGTGTAGGTGTTCGGGTCGGGCAACCCGGTCGGCGCATAGAGCACGGCCTGCTGCCCGTAGTCGAAGGGGCTGTCCCACGCTGCCGACTCGGCCGCGTTGAGGCCCATCTCCGCGCAGTAGTGGCCGAAATCCTTCTGCACGGCCAGCGTCGCCGAGGTGAAGATCCAGGCGCGCGGGTGCCCGCTCATCTGCTTCTGCATGATGCTGGCGATGATGAGCGGCGTGGCGTTCAACTGCAGCGAATGCGTGTAGGTCTCGCCCCAGCGCACGTAGTCCGAATCCGCGCCGGTCTGCCAGCGGCGCAACATGGCCGCCAGTTCGCCGGCCCGCCGCCAGCAGTTCTCCAATCCTTCCGAGCGCTGCGCCTGGGTCTCCAGCAGCGCGGCCAGCACGTCAAGTTCGCGGATCAGGCCGACGAGGTTGTTGTCGAAGCCCGGGCGTTCTCCGAGCTGCGCCAGGGAAAAGCGAGCCGGCTCGACCGGCAGCGTCAGGCGCAGATCCTTCGCCGCTTTCTCCACCACGCCGCAGACCTTGGGCAAGTCGAGGCAGTCGCGCGCCGACGCCAGCCCTTCGACGCGGGCGTCCCTTGCCAGATCGAGCACCTGCGCCGTGGACACGTTGTTGCCGAAGAACAGGCTGGCGGTTTCCGGCAGCTGGTGCGCTTCGTCGAAGATCACCGTGTTGCACGCGGGCAGCAGCTCGGCCGTGCCTTCGTCGCGCAGCATCACGTCAGCGAAGAAGAGATGGTGATTGACCACCACCAGGTCAGCCGCCAGGGCCTCGCGGCGCGCGGCGAGGACGAAACACTCCTTGTGATGCGGGCAGTCCTGACCGAGGCAGTTCTCGCGAGTGGAGGTAACCATGTTCCACACCGGCGAATTTTCCGGAACCTCGCCACATTCGGCCTTGTCACCGGTGCGGGTCTTTTTCGCAAAGCGGGCGATACGCGCCGCGTCGGCGGCGTCCTCGCGGGTGAAGAAACGCCCATCGGCCTGTGCTCGCTCCAGATGATAGTGGCACAGGTAATTGGCTCGCCCCTTGAGCAGCGCCACCTGCACCGGCGAACCGAGCACCTTGCACACCGTCGGAATGTCCTTGGAGAATAGCTGGTCCTGCAGATTCTTGGTGCCGGTGGACACGATCACCTTGCCGCCGGACAGCAACGCCGGAACGAGGTAGGCAAACGTCTTGCCGGTACCTGTGCCGGCTTCGGCCACGAGCACCTTGTTGCCGGCAATCGCCTCGGCGATGCGCTGAGCCATTTCCAGTTGCTGCGGGCGCAGGCGGTAACCGGGGATGTGGCCGGCAAGCAGACCGTCGGGGGAGAAAACGTCGGAAAGCGAAGGCATGCTAAAGCATGTTCTCCAGGAACGCTTTGGTCCGCGGATGTTCCGGCGCGGCGAACAACTCGCGTGCCGGGCGGGCCTCGACGATGAGACCGTCGTCCATGAAGATGGCGCGGCTGGCGACTTCCCGCGCAAAGGCCATTTCGTGTGTCACGACGACCATGGTCATGTGTTCTTCGGCCAACTGGCGCATGGTACGCAGCACTTCGCCGGTCAATTCCGGATCGAGTGCCGACGTCGGCTCGTCGAAGAGCATGATGTCCGGCTCCATTGCCAGCGCGCGGGCGATCGCAACGCGCTGCTTCTGTCCGCCGGACAGGCGCGATGGGTAGCTGTCGCGCTTCTCCAACAGCCCGACCTTCTTCAACAGCACTTCCGCCTTCGGCACGATATCTTCCCGGCGCAAGCCCTTGACGGTCATCGGCGCCTCGATGATGTTCTGTAGCACGGTCAGGTGGGGAAACAGGTTGAAGTGCTGGAAAACCATGCCCATCTTGCCGCAGATACGCCGAATCTCGGGATCGGGCACGTAGCGGCAATGGCCCTCGGCATCGGTCGAGACCAGGGTTTCCCCCTCGATCCGGATCGTGCCGCGATGGACGGTTTCGAGATGGATCAGGCAACGCAGGAAGGTGCTCTTGCCCGAACCGGAAGGCCCGATGACGGCGATCACTTCGCCCTTCGCCACGTCAAGGGAAACCCCCTTGAGGACTTCGACCGGACCAAAATGCTTGTGCACGTCGACGGCACGGATCATCGGATCATTCATCATAGACGGCGTATTTCTTTTCCAGCCGCTGGAAGCCGTAGGTCAGCACCAGCGTCATGATCAGGTAGAAGGCGGCGGCGACGATGAACGGCGTCGTCGTGAAATCGCGCTGGACGATGCCGCGCGCGGCGCGCAGCAAATCGTTCATGGCCAGCACGTAGATCAGCGAGGTGTCCTTGACGAGCGTGATGGTCTCGTTGCTGATCGGCGGCAGGATGCGTTTGATCACCTGCGGCAGGACGATGCGGCGCATGGTCTGCGCGTAGGTCAGGCCGAGCACGCGCGCGCCTTCGTACTGCCCGCGGTCGATCGACTGGATGCCAGCACGGAAAATCTCTGCGAAGTACGCGGCGTAATTGAGCACGAAGGCGACGATGGCCGCCGGAAAATCCGGCAGGCGGATGCCGATCACCGGCACGAACGGCAGCGCGAAGTAGATGAACAGCATTTGCAGCATCAGCGGCGTACCGCGCATCAGCCAGATGTAGCCATTGACCAGTCCGCTGACGGACTTGAAGCGCGAGATGCGCATCAGCGCCAGTGCCAGCCCCAAAGGAACCGAGAGGACCAGGGTGATGAGAAAAACCTGCAAGGTGACCCCGGTTCCCTGCAACAGGGGGGGCAAGATGTCGAACACGTAGTTCATGGAGGAAACTCGAAGCCCTGAAAAGGGAAATCCGGCCGGGTAGACAAAACCGCCAGTCTACCGGATGGCCGGATCGAAGAGGAAATCGTTTGCTATCGGATTACTTCTTCAGGATGTCCTTGCCGAACCACTTGGTCGAGATGGTCGCTGCGGTGCCGTCTGCCTTCATGTCGTCCAGGGCCTTTTCGATCTTGCCCATCAACTCGGTATCGTCTTTGCGCGTCCCGACGCCGAAGTCCTCGGTGCCGAAGTTTTCATCGAGGACGCGGTATTCGCCCGGCTTCTTGGCGACGTAGTAGCGACCGACGATTTCATCGACCACGATGGCATCCAGACGGCCAGCAGAGAGGTCCATCAACGCTGTCACGTTGTCTGAGAATTTCTTCAGTTCCTTGATCGCCTTGGCCGCTTCCGCATCCTTGTTGACCGCGTCGACCGCGCTGCTGCCGTCCTGCACGCCGACGACCTTGCCCTTCAGTTCGGCCTTGGCCTTGATCGGCGACTTTTCGGGAACCACGATGATCTGGCGGTTCTCGAGGTAAGGCTTGGTAAACAGGATGTTGGCCTTGCGTTCTTCGGTGATCGTCAGGCCGTTCCACAGCACATCGATGCGCTTGCCGTTGAGTTCCGCTTCCTTGGCGGCCCAGTCGATCGGCTTGAAGGTGACTTCAACCCCAAGGCGCTTGCCTGCTTCCTTGGCCAGATCGATGTCGAACCCGACGATCTCATTCTTCTCATCCCGGAAGCCCATCGGCGGAAAATGGTCGTCGAGGCCGATGACGATGGACTTGACCACGGCGGGGGCCGGTGCAGGGGCCGGAGCCGCGGCCTTGGCCGGTTCTTCCTTCTTGCCACAGGCAATCAGCAGGGTCGATGCCACCAGCGCGGCCAGCAGAAGCGAAATGCGTTTTTTCATTTTTTCATCCAGTAAGGTTGGTTAAAGGAAATCAGGCTTTTTCCGCCACCGGCTCGCGCGGCAGCAGGAGGTTGAGCAGAACGGCAAGGACGCCGCACAGGCTGATGCCCTGCAGCGAGAAACTGCCGATGGTCACGCCGAGTCCGCCAATGCCGGTAACCAGGGTGACGGAAACGATACACAAGTTGCGCGCGCTGGCGAGGTCGACGCGGCCGTCCATGATGGTTTTCAGACCGATGCCGGCGATCGAGCCGAACAGCAGCATCATGATGCCGCCCATCACCGGCATGGGGATCGTTTGAAGGAAGGCGCCGAACTTGCCGACGAAAGCCATCAGGATAGCGAACACCGCGGCCCAGGTCATCACCACCGGGTTGTAGTTCTTGGTCAGCATCACCGCGCCGGTGACTTCGCCGTAGGTCGTTACGGGCGGGCCGCCGAAGAGTCCGGCGATGTTGACCGCGAGCCCGTCGCCCAGGAGCGTCCGGTGCAGGCCGGGCGAATCCGTGAAGTCCTTGCCGGTCACCGAACCGATGGCCAGGATGCCGCCGACGTGTTCGACGATCGGCGCGATGGCTACCGGGATCATGAACAGGATCGCCGCCAGGTTGAACTCGGGCTTGCCGAATTCGGGAACCGCCAGCCACGCGGCCTGCGTGACCTTGGAGAAATCGACAATGCCGATGACCATCGAGTAGGCGTACCCGACAGCCACGCCGACCAGAATCGGCACCAGCTTCAGGATCCGGCGCGCGCGGATCGCGGTCAGCATCGTCGCCAGCAGCGAGATGGCGGCCACCGACAGCGCGGTGCCGTAGGGCATGATCTGCTGGTCGCCGGCCTTGCCGGTGGCCATGTTAACCGCCACCTGCGCCAGCCCGAGACCGATCACCATGACCACGGGCCCGATCACGACCGGCGGCAGCAGGCGATGGATGAAACCGACGCCGCGCCATTTGACGAGGCCGGCGGCGACGTAATAGAAGAAGCTCGCCGAGGCCAGCGCACCGAAGGTTGCGGGCATGCCCCAGGTCTGCACCGAATAGATCACCGGCGCGATGAACGCGAAGCTGGATCCCAGATAGATCGGCACCTCGCGGCGCGTGCACACCTGGAAGACCAGGGTGCCGATACCCGCGCCGAGCAGCGCCAGGCTGGGATTGAGTCCGGTCAGCAGCGGCACCAGCACGGTCGCGCCGAAGGCGACGAAAAGGATTTGCGCCCCCGCCAGCGCGGTGCGCCAAGTCGGGTCTTTGGCCGGCGTCATGGCCAGGGTCGTTGTCGAAGACATGGTCGTCCTATCCTTATTTGGTTCCGAAAATCTTGTCCCCGGCGTCGCCCAGACCCGGAATGATGTAGCCGATCTCGTTGAGGTGGTTGTCAATCGCCGCCGTATACACATCCACGTCCTGATGCGCTTCTTGCAGCGCCTTGATGCCTTCCGGCGCGGCAACGAGCACGATGGCGCGCACCTGCTTGCAGCCGTTGCGCTTGAGCATGTCGATGGTGGCGATCAGCGAGCCGCCGGTAGCCAGCATCGGATCGATGATCAGCGCCATGCGCTCGTCGAGTTGGCCGACAAAACGCTCGAAATACGGTTCCGGCATCAACGTTTCATGGTTGCGGGCAATCCCGACGACGCTGACCTTGGCACTGGGGATCAGGTCGAGCACCCCGTCGAGCATGCCCAGCCCGGCACGCAGGATCGGCACCACGGAGACCTTCTTGCCCTTGATCTGCTCGATTTCGACCGGGCCGGCCCATCCCTGGATCGTGCAGCGTTCCAGTTCGAAATCGCGACACGCCTCGTAAGTCAGCAGACGCGCGAGTTCCGCGGTCAGCTCCCGAAACTTCTTGGTACTGATATCGACCTCACGGAGAAGCCCTATCTTGTGCTTGACGAGCGGGTGGCGTACTTCGATGACCGGCATGGTGCACTCCAGAAATGGGGAAAAATTTAGACAAACCTTGCAAGGTTAACGGATTCGACGACAAAGTGCATCCCCAAAATTCGCTCTCGAAGCAATCCGCCGGAAGAATATACGGATAGCATCAGACTCCCGGAGATGCAAAAGTCGCGGCTACACGAGGCCCAAGGCGAAAAACTATCACTTTGACAACGATATCGACCACCAAAACGGTCTTCTTGAACCAAGCATCAACTACCTTGACCCATATTGATCTTTACACAGCAGAATTGATCAAACACTCACGACAGCCACCCTCGTCAGTACCCGCCCGGTATGCTATATTTTTCTGCGTTCAACAACTAACAATTAACAATTCAAACAGGGAGAAGGCCAGACCATGACCATCGCGCAACGTGTGATCGCTCTCATCGCCGCAGCTATTCTTGGCCTCGCAGTCCTCTCCGGCATCAGCTACGTCCAACTGGACAAGGTGTACGGAAAAGCAAACTACGGAAACGAAAATACCGTTCCCAGTATCGAAACCCTGCATCGCGCGTCCATCGCTTACTACCAGATACGGACGCTGACTCTCTATCACGTTCTTTCCAGCCACATCGCCTCGAACAACGCCGACGAGATAAAGCGCGACCTGGACAAGAAGGTCAAGGACGCCGTCGCAGAAACGGAAAAGCATCTCAAGGATTACGAAGCGCTGGTTTCCGGTGCCGAGGACAAACGTCTGCTTGAGCATGAAAAGACGCTTCTCGCGGAATACGCAAAAGGGCTGGACTCGGTACTGACCGCATCGCGGGAATTCCGCACCGATGCGGCCATGGAGGAAATCACCAAAATGGGAGACCTTCCCGCCCGGCTCGCCGCGGCCCTCGAAGCGCACATGAAGTTCAATGAAGATCTCGGCAAACACGAAGCCAAGGAGGCCGCACAGGAGAAAAGCAGCGCCAACGTCAAGTCCATCGTCGTCCTTCTGGTCGTCGCAACCCTGCTCGGAGGTATCGGATTCACCACCCTGCGCAGTTTGACTCGCCGCATCGCCCAAGCCAACGATGCCGCAGCGCGCATCGCCGCCGGAAACCTGCAGGCTTGCGAAATGCTGGCCAGGACCTCCAACGACGAAGTCGGGCGCCTGCTCAAGTCGCTGGACAAGATGCGCGCCGACCTGGCCAGTACGATCGGCGAGGTCGTCGCAAGTGCCGAAAACGTTGCCGCGTCGGCGAACCAGCTTTCTTCCTCAGCGCAGCAAGTCTCGTCGAGCACGGAAAATCAGACGGCTTCGACCGCCGCGGCGGCATCCGCCGTCGAGGAGATGACGGTCAGCATCGACCATATCGGCACAAGCGCCACCGAAGCCAGCCAACGCGCGATGGAGGCCGGTGAAAAGGCGGCCCGAAGCGAGAGGGACGTCGATTCGGCCTCGGAACAGATCGCCCAGGTGGCCGACCAGGTGGAACATACATCGGGCCAAATGGAGAAGCTTTCGGAACAGGTCCAGCAGATCGGATCTATTACCGTGGTCATCCGCGATGTCGCCGACCAGACTAACCTGCTGGCGCTCAACGCGGCCATCGAGGCCGCGCGCGCCGGCGAACAGGGGCGCGGCTTCGCGGTCGTAGCCGACGAAGTGCGCAAACTGGCCGAGCGCACGACGGCTTCGGTCAGGGAAATCAGTGCGGTCATCTCGACCATTCAGGAAGGAGCCACGACGGCGGTCAACAGCATGCAGTCGAGCCGCGAGGTCGTCAGCAAGGTGGTCATTACGGCACGCGACGCCAGCACGTCGATGGGAGAAATCAGGGATTCAGCCCATACCGTCCGGCAGGCCATTGAGAACATCTCCGACGCGCTGCGCGAACAGAAAACCGCGTCGACCGACGTCGCCCGCAACGTCGAGTCAATCGCCCAGATGTCGGAGGAAAACTCGGCGGCAGTGGTTTCGGTCGCAGGCACGGCGCAGCAACTTGTACACCTCTCCGACACGCTCAAGGCCAGCGTCTCCCGATTCAAACTCTGATCGTTTCCGACAATGCACCTGGAAAGGCCGGTTCCGCCGGCCTTTCCGATTTTCGGGCATCTGAAACCACGCGAAACCCGATCAGTCAAATCAATCAGCTAGACATCGGCGGCCTGCCTGACTTGACCACCGGCGGGGTTTCTATCAACAATCGGGCTGAAAGCGGTTTTTTTAACGGGAAAGGTCTTTAGCCAATGATCGACAGCATCGTCAGCAATTTCGAGTTGCCCGCCACCGGCGGCAAGCCCTTCAGACTCTCGGACCAGCAAGGAAAAATCGTCGTCCTCTATTTCTACCCCAAGGACAGCACTCCCGGTTGCACCACCGAAGCGCAGCAATTCCGCGATCTTTTCCAGGAATTTACCCAGGCCGGTTGCGTCATCGCGGGCATCTCCCGCGACAGCCTGCGTTCGCACGACAACTTCAAAGCCAAGCAGGAATTGCCGTTCGAATTGCTGTCCGACGCCGACGAAACGCTGTGCGCGCAATTCGCCGTGATCAAGGACAAGAAGCTCTACGGCAAGCCGGTGCGGGGCATCGAGCGTAGCACGTTCGTCATCGACCGCGCCGGACTACTCCGGCGTGAATGGCGCGGCGTCAAGGCCGACGGCCACGCCGGCGAAGTTCTGGATTTCGTCAGGACACTCTGACACCGCAATCGATACCACCGACTTACCAACCGGAGAATCATCATTCATGGGTCCCAAACCTGTTAGCAAAGCCAGGCACAAGAAGCACCCCGGGCCGCAAACGAAGTTATTTGTCCTCGACACCAATGTCCTGTTACACGATCCGACATCGGTGTATCGGTTCGAGGAGCACGACGTCTTCCTGCCGATGAAGACACTGGAAGAACTGGACAACAACAAGAAAGGGGTATCGGACGTTGCGCGCAGCGCCCGCCAGGTCAGCCGCACGCTGGACGAAATCGTCAGCAGCCAGGAGGACAGCATCCAGAGCGGCATCGCGCTGGGCGAACTGTCGCACAAGATGGCTACCGGTCGGCTGTTCCTGCAGACGGAAGCGATCTCCAACGAACTGCCGGCGGGGTTGCCGACGGCAAAATCGGACAACCAGATCCTCGCCGTCGTCATCCACCTGCAGCGCCTCAATCCGAGCCGTCAGACCATCCTGGTGTCGAAAGACATCAACATGCGCATCAAGGCCCGCGCGCTCGGTCTGGAAGCGCAGGACTACTTCAACGACAAGGTGCTGGAAGACATCGACCTGCTGTACAGCGGGGTGCGCGAGTTGCCCGAGGATTTCTGGGACAAGCACGGCCAGGGCATGGAATCCTGGAAGCGCGAAAGCCGTACCCTGTATCGCGTCAAGGGGCCGCTGAGCCAGAAGATGCTGGTCAATGAATTCCTCTACCAGGAAGGAACGCAGCCATTCTATGCGATCGTGCGCGAGATCGCCGGCAAGACCGCGCAGTTCGAAACCCTGACCGACTACACGCACCCGAAGAACAACGTGTGGGGTATCACGGCGCGCAACCGCGAACAGAACTTCGCGCTCAACCTGCTGATGGACCCGGAAATCGACTTCGTCAGCCTGCTCGGCCAGGCCGGCACCGGCAAGACGCTCCTGACCCTGGCCGCCGGGCTGACCCAGGTACTGGACAGCAAACGCTACTCGGAAATCATCATGACCCGCGTCACCGTGCCGGTCGGAGAGGATATCGGCTTCCTGCCGGGATCCGAGGAGGAGAAGATGGGGCCGTGGATGGGTGCGCTCGAAGATAACCTGGAGGTGCTGAATAAATCCGACGGCAACGAAGGCGGAGAATGGGGTCGCGCCGCCACGCAGGATCTGATCCGCAACCGCATCAAAATCAAGTCGCTCAATTTCATGCGCGGTCGCACCTTCCTGAACAAGTTCCTGATCATCGACGAGGCGCAGAATCTCACGCCGAAACAGATGAAGACGCTGATTACGCGCGCCGGTCCGGGCACCAAGGTCGTCTGCATGGGCAACATTGCGCAGATCGACACACCCTACCTCACCGAAGGCAGTTCGGGCCTGACCTACGTCGTCGACCGCCTCAAGGGCTGGCCGCATTCCGGGCACGTCACGCTGCAACGCGGCGAACGGTCGCGTCTGGCCGACTACGCCGCCGAAGTGTTATAGTTCCGTCCGGATATCGAGCCGTGTTTCAAGACACGGCTCGGTCGTTTTCAGCTACCGGTTCCTCTGCGCGCCATTGGGCAGGACGGATCCGTCGCCTTCCGGAGAGTCGATTGAAACGACGCGATTTCTTGGCTGCTTCGGCCGTGTTGACCTTACTGGCCGGATCGCCGGCGCAAGCCGCCAAAAACCAGCAGCCCCCGAAGGCGCCGGCCAAAGCCTCCAAAAAACCTCCGGCAAAACCGGTAGCGTCCAAGACTGCGAAGGCCAAGAACGCACAGGACGAATCCGAAGAAATGCCGCAGGGCGAAGCGCCACCGCGCAACGCCATCAGCCTGCCGGACGAGCCGCTGGCACAATGGCGCAACTACGACATCCGCTCGACCATCGTGCTCAACAACCCGCAGGGCAAGGCGCGCGTGTGGCTGCCGCTGGTGCAGTATCGCGATACCCCCTGGGAACGCTCGCTCGGCCATCACTGGCAGGGAAACTTTGAGACGGCCGGGATTTACCGCGACCCGGTGGCGGACATGGAAGTCTTCTATGCCGACTGGTCCGAGGGAATCGCTGAACCGAAGCTGGAAATCGTCAGCCAGATCGCTACGCAAGATCGTCATTTCGACATCACCCGCCGCGGGGCCATGGCTGAGCGCACCGAAATCCTCCGCCGCTGTTTGCACTCGACACAGCTGGTGCCCAACGATGGAGTCATGAGACGCACCGCCGAGCGCGCCGTCGGTCGCATCAGGGATCCGTTGGCTCAAGGGAAGGCCATTTACGACTGGGTGGTCGAAAACACGATTTACGATCCGGGGATGCAGAGTGTCGGCCACGCCCACATCGGCAGGCTGCTGGAAAGCGGAAACTTGGTTGGCCGAAGCACGGAAATCTCGCTGCTATTCGTCGGACTGTGCCGGGCGGTCGGCATTCCCGCGCGGCCCGTGTTCGGCCTGCGCATGGACGGCTCGCGACTGTTCTCAAGCCTTGGAGCAAGCGGCGATCTCAGTACCGCGCAGCATTGCCGCGCCGAGTTCTACTCGCCGGGTTACGGTTGGATTCCGGTCAACCCCTCCGACGTGCGCAAGGCCATCCAGAGCGAAGGATTGAGCCATGCCGATCCGAAACTGACCGTATTGAAGAAACTGCTGTTCGGCTTCTGGGAAATGAACTGGGTCAGTTTCAATGCCGCGCAGGATGTGGAACTCCGCGGATCCGCCGGCAACGCCCTGCCGTTCCTGGTCAACCCGGTTCTCGAGACGCGCGAAGGCCGTTTTGACGATCCCGCAGCCGGTCGCTTCGGCTACAGCGTCAAGGCACAGCGCGTCTGACTCCCGAGAAAATCAGTACGTTCCCGGATTGGCGAAGTTCTCGAAGCGCGTGTATTCGCCCATGAAAGTCAGGCGCACGGTACCGATCGGGCCGTTACGTTGCTTGCCGATGATGATCTCGGCCGTGCCCTTGTCCGGCGTATCGGGGTTGTAGACCTCGTCGCGGTAGATGAACATGATCACGTCGGCGTCCTGCTCGATGGCGCCCGATTCGCGCAGGTCGGACATCACCGGGCGCTTGTTCGGGCGCTGTTCGAGGGATCGATTCAACTGCGACAGGGCAATGACGGGAACACTCAGCTCCTTGGCCAACCCCTTGAGGGAGCGCGAAATTTCCGAAATCTCGGTGGCCCGGTTTTCACCGCCGCCCTGATTGGCCGACGACATCAGCTGCAAATAGTCGATCACGATCAGCCCGAGTTTGCCACACTGGCGGTGCAATCGCCGCGCACGGGCACGGAGGTCGATCGGGTTGAGCGCCGGGGTTTCATCGATATACAAGGGCGCCTCGTGCATCTTGCCCAAGGCAAAGGACAGGCGAGACCATTCGTCATCGGTCAGGCGGCCGGTACGTACGCGATGCGCGTCGAGCCGGCCCACCGATGACAGCATGCGCATAGCCAACTGGGCTCCACCCATTTCCATCGAGAACACGGCCACCGGCAGGCCCACCTCGATCGCCACGTGCTCCGCCATATTCAGCGCAAACGAGGTTTTTCCCATGGACGGACGGCCAGCAACGATCAGCAGATCCCCCGGCTGCAGGCCCGAGGTCCGCCCGTCCAGATCATGATAGCCGGTGGGCACCCCGGTGATGTCCGACGGGTTGTCGCGGTCGTGCAGTTCCTGGATGCGCTCGACGACCTGCGTGAGCAGCGGATTGATGTGCTGGAAGCCGGTCTGGTGGCGAAAACCCGATTCGGCGATGGCGAACACCTTGGCCTCCGCCTCGTCGAGCAATTGCTTCGGATCTCGCCCCAGAGGGTTGAACGCGCTGCCGGCGATTTCGTCGCCAGCGGTCACCAGTTGGCGCAGGATCGCACGTTCGCGAACGATTTCGGCGTAGCGCCGGATATTCGATGCCGAGGGCGTATTGACGGCCAGTTCGCCAAGATAGGCCAGACCGCCGGTTTCCCCGCCATCGCCGGCCTGATCGAGGCTTTCCGCAACGGTCACCGCATCGGCCGGTTTGGCGCGTTCCAGGAGCTTGCTGATCTGGCGGAAGATGCGCCTGTGCTCGTCGCGATAGAAATCGCCTTCGCTGATGATGTCGGCGATCTTGTCGAACGCCGCGTTGTCGAGCAGCAATCCGCCGAGCACCGACTGCTCGGCCTCGATCGAATGAGGCGGGACACGCAGATGGGCAATCGCTGGATCAAAGGACGGCTTTTGCGTGTTGGCGGAATTGAACGACTTGGCCATAGGAACTCATCAGCAAGGCAAGACGGGGAAGTTTAATCCTCTTCAACCAGTCCGGAAACAAAAAAGCCTTGCTTCGCGGCAAGGCCTTTTCAGATCCAAGGCGGCGACCGCCGCCCCGGAGCGCGATTACTGCTCGCCGACCACAGCCACCTTGATGGTCGCCAGGACGTCGGTGTGCAGCGCAATTTCCAGCGTCGATTCGCCGATCATCTTGAGCGGACCGTTGGGCATGCGGATGTCCGACTTCTCGACCGAGAAACCCAACGCCTTGAGGCCATCTGCCACGTCGTAGTTGGTCACGGAACCGAACAGGCGACCATCGACGCCAGCCTTGCGCGCCACCGTCACGACAACGCCTTCCAGTTTGGTGGCGAATTCCTGCGCCGCGACCAGTTTCTCGGCAGCGGCCTTTTCCAGCTCGGCGCGCTTGGCTTCGAATTCCTTCAGCGCCGCCGGCGTGGCGCGCTTGGCCTTGCCGTAGGGAATCAGGAAATTGCGGGCATAGCCGTCCTTGACCTTGACGAGATCGCCGAGGTTGCCGAGATTGACGACCTTTTCCATCAGAATAATTTGCATCGTCTTATCCTCGAATTATTGGTGGTTGTCGGTGTAGGGCAGCAGGGCCAGGAAGCGCGCGCGCTTGATGGCCACCGACAGCATGCGCTGATAGCCCGCCTTGGTGCCGGTCAGACGCGCCGGCATGATCTTGGCGTTCTCGGCAATGTATTCCTTGAAGAGGTCGACATCCTTGTAATCGATGCTTTCCATCTTCTCCGCGCTGAAGCGGCAGAACTTGCGGCGCTTGAACAGGCCACTGCCACGCTTCTTGACGTTCTTGTCATCCTTTTTCTTGAAGAACCTAGCCATTTTGATTTCCTTCTACAAATTCGATCGTTGTCACATGCAATCTGGGGTGCTTGCTGTTCTTGCTCCTGGCTGCCAGAAATCCGGTCACACGGAGCGGCATTCCCGGAGCGGCTTCCTGAATCCATCGTGCCGACTCGCCCAGCGCTATGGCCGGTATTTCACATTCGACACGCCTTGGACTTCCCGCCTCGACCTGTTCCGACTGATGCCCGATCACGCATTCCATGACCGGCACGCCGGCCGGTGTGTAACGCAACGCTTTGCGCTCGATCAGGATCCCGGTAAGTTCAACGCGGTTCAGGTTCGCCTCGGCAATCAACCCGCCTGTTCTGCCTCGGAGTCAGCCGCCGCGCCCTCTGCAACCGCTTCCTCGCGCGGCTCCATCATCGACTTGGACTTTTCTTCCTTCATCATCGGGGAAGGGGTCGTCACGGCCTTCTTCATCTTGATGGTCAGATGGCGCAACACGGCATCGTTGAACTTGAAGCCATGCTCGAGTTCGGCCAGTACTTCGCCGTTGCACTCGATGTTCATCAGAACATAGTGGGCCTTGTGCAATTTCTGGATCGGGTAAGCCAGTTGACGGCGCCCCCAGTCTTCAAGGCGATGGATCTGGCCGCCCTGTGCTGTGATGATCGACTTGTAGCGCTCGATCATCGCCGGAACCTGCTCACTCTGGTCCGGATGAACGATGAAAACAATCTCGTAATGGCGCATGAACACTCCTTATGGCAAAAGCCCCCCGCCATGCGAACGGTGGGGCAAGGTGGAAAAGGCGGGAATTCTATCCGAAAACCGCTTGTCAATCAATGCGTTTTGGAGGCTCTTCCAATTTCGCGGCCGGATCGCCTTCGCTGGCGGCTGTCTGCTGGCCAGCGACAACGCGTTTCTGGAGAACATCGAGCGGCAAACCGAGGGACAGTTCCTTGTCCATGAGCTTCAGGAGGGGCAACAGTTGGCTGCCGAGTTCCGGAAGGAACGGCCTGACAGCTTTTTCCTCGCCCGAACGGATCAGGGCGATGGCGCGTTCCAGCGTAGGCACCGAAGCGGGCACCTGAGCCTGCGACGAGGCAGGCGCATTGCAGGCGATAACCTGATTTCCCCCGTTTTGCTGTGCAGTCTTCAGTCTCGAGCCGGCCAGTTCGATCAACGCCCCGGCGGAACTGACTCCATCCGCCGGGGTGTTGCTGACCCCAATGCTGACCGAGAGGTTCAGCCGCTGGCCGTGTACGGAGATATTGGCAACGCGAATGGCCTCGCGCAACCGATTGCCGAAGGATTCGCAGGCGGCAAACGAAGTTCCCGGTGAAATCACCACCAACTGGCTGCCAATATAGTGCCCGAGGCTGTCTTCCTTGCGTATCTTGTTTGAAAGCATGGAAATAAAACGCTGCTGCAGTTGCTTGAGGACATCCACTCCGTGTTCTTCGCGCAAGGTACCCACGTTGTCGAAGCCCATGACGATAGCGCTCACCTCGCTGTTGTGGCGCATGGCGTGCGACATGGCCTGAACAGCCTGCAACTCAATGTATTTACGAGTAAATATCCCGGTTTCAGGATTCTGGACGTGCTGCTCGATGTTCTCCTTGAGCTGGTTCTGCGCCTGCGCCAGTTTGAGCAGCGAATCGATGCGCGCCAACAACTCCGCTCCGCCGGTACTGCGGCTGATGAAGTCGGAAGCCCCGTGCGATTTCGCGCGTTCGATCGCCTCGTCGTTGTCGCCGGCAATCATCAGCATCGGCATCTGGCACAAACGCACCAGGCGCGAAGAACGCACACGCACGAGCAGGCTGTCGCCGTCCAGCACAGGCAGGGAAAGCGAACAGATCACCAATTCGATGGAGTGATCGAGTACCAGAACCTGCCATGCCGCCTCTCCGTCCGCTTCTTCGCGAAAATCGTAGAGATCGCGGATGTGCCGGATGATCATCGCGCGCACCATGCGCGACTCATCGACGATCAGTACGCGCGGCAGTTGGTTTGGATTGCTCATTCCCGACTCGGCCAGTCTGCAATGGAGGCTAGTCGCTGTTTACCCGAACCACCACCCTGCCGCGCGATTTGCCGGACAGGAAGGCATCGAACACCTGCGGCAACTCTTCGAGTTCAATCATGCGCGTCATCTCCTTCAGGTGGGCTGGCTGCAAATCGGAACACAAGCGCTTCCAGACGATGGCGCGCTGCGGCACTTCTATACTAACGGCATCGATACCCAACAAGTTTACCCCGCGCAAGATAAAAGGCATCACCGTCGTATTCAGCACGCTACTCGCGGCCAGTCCGATGCTGGCGATCGAACCGCCGGGAAGCATCGTACTGGCCAGCCAGGCCAGGACATCTCCGCCAAGGCTATCCACGGCACCCGCCCAAGTCGCCTTGCCCAAGGGGCGAATGCGCGCCAGATCGAGACTGGAGCGAAGCAACACGTCTGATGCGCCCAGGCTCCTGAGATAGTCTGCTTCCGATTCCTTGCCGGTAAGTGCTGTCACCTTGTAACCACGTTGCGCCAGCATGTCGACCGCCAGGCTGCCGACGCCGCCGGTTGCCCCGGTCACGATGACCGGCCCCTTGGCAGGGACCAGTTCATTCTGTTCCATCCGGGTAATCGCCCATGCAGCTGTAAATCCCGCCGTTCCAATTGCCATGGCGTCGAAGAGCGAAAGCCCTGCCGGCAGGGGAACCACCCAGTCGGCGGGCACGCGCGCCAATTCAGCGTAGCCCCCGTGGTGCGCGACCCCGATATCGAAACAGCTGGCGATGACCTTGTCGCCGGGTTTGAAGCGCGAATCCCCACTTCCTACCACGGTCCCGGACAGATCGATCCCTCCAACACAGGGGAAGCGGCGAATGATTCTTCCCGCCCCCGTGCCCGCCAGGGCATCCTTGTAATTGACGCTGGAGTAGGCAATCCGAATCGTCACCTCGCCGGGATCGAGTTGCGACTCGTCCATCGACACGAAGCTGCTGCGCGTTTTGCCATCTATCTCTTCAATCAGAAACGCCTTGAAAGAATTCACTACATCACCTTTGTTCTGGACTCGATACGAAATACCGAAACTGGCATTCAACAATCACATGATACTCATAAAACCGGATTTCCAATACGGGCACGACGACCGGAACAAATCCATAAAAACATAAAAAACAATTAGTTACAAAAAAACAACCTCCTGAAATCTGCAAGCAGAAAGTAAAAATGGTTTACAGCCACGGTTTTTTCTTTTAGATTCCCGGCCCATGTCTTGTCACAAAACCATCACAATCCTGCTCTCGGCGGCTGCCATTCTTCTGTGCAGTTTCAGCGTCGCACAGGCCACCGAGCAACCGCCGAGGCTCACCGACGAACAGACGCTGTTCGAACGCTATACCAATAGCGCGCAGGATCTCATTCTCAAGGGTCTGGAGCTCGTCGGCATCAACTACCGCCGGGGAGGTACCAACCCCGACACCGGACTCGATTGCAGCGGATTCGTACAGGTTGTATTCAGGGAATCAATCGGCAAGCTGTTGCCGAGAACGGCCAAGGAGCAGAGTCAGGTCGGGGATGTCGTCGACAAGAAGGAACTCAAGCCCGGCGATCTCGTTTTCTTCAACACCATGCGCCGCGCCTTCTCGCATGTCGGCATCTACCTCGGCGACAACCGGTTCATGCACGCGCCACGCACCGGCGCGGAAATCCGTGTCGAGGACATGAGCCAGAGCTACTGGGTAAAACGTTACAACGGCGCCCGGCGGGTCGTAGAGAACTGACCCGTAGCCACCCTGGCCCAAGGACGCGGATGCGTCCATTTTTTTGCCTGCATGTTGATAAAACTTATCATTTACAAACCAACAACAAACACCTAGTATTACTCCTTGCGAACGGTTATCACTTGCAATAACTCAAGGAGTCCACTCATGTGCTTCCGCGTCACCCGCCCGCTCATCGCCACCCTCTTCTCCTCCGCGTTCTTCGCCACGGCCTCGGCCGATGACAAGATTCTGAACATCTATTCGGCCCGCCACTACCAGACCGACGAGCAGCTCTATTCAGCGTTCACGAAATCCACCGGAATCCGCATAAACCGCATCGAAGGCAAGGAGGAAGAACTGATGGAACGCGTACGCAACGAAGGCGCCAATAGTCCCGCCGATGTCTTCATCTCCGTCGACGCCGCCCGCCTTTCCGCCGCGCATGAACTGGGGCTTTTCGCGCCAGTACAGTCGAAAATTCTCGAATCGCGCATCCCTGCCCATCTGCGTGCGGAGGACTGGTTCTCCTTCTCGACGCGGGCCCGGGTCATCATCTACGCCAAGGCCGCGGTCAAGGCCGAGGACGTGCAGAGCTACGCCGATCTTGCCGACCCGAAGCTGAAGGGCAAGGTATGTACGCGTTCCGGATCCCACCCGTACAACCTTTCGCTGATGGCCGCGATCATCGCGCACCACGGGGAAGCTAACGCCGAGGCCTGGGCTCGCGGTGTGGTGGCCAATTTCGCCCGCCCGCCAAAGGGCGGCGATACCGACCAGATCAAGGCCGTAGCCGCCGGCGAATGCGCCGTGGCCATTTCGAACTCGTACTACGTGGCCCGCCTGATGCGCTCGGACAAGGCCGAGGACAAAAAGGACATCGACAGGATCGGCGTCGTCTGGCCCGACCAGAAAACGAACGGAACGCATATCAATGTCTCCGGCGCCGGCGTGCTGAAACACGCCCCGCACAAGGAGGCCGCTGTCAAATTCCTTGAATACTTGGCCAGCGACGATGCACAGCGCCATTTTGCCGACGGCAACAACGAATGGCCGGCAGTCCCGTCGGCGAAGGTCGCCAATCCGGCACTGGAGAAACTCGGCAAGTTCAAGCCCGACACGCTGCCGGTCGGTTCGCTGGGCATGTACCGCGCCAAGGCACAGATGATCTTCGACCGCGTGGGTTTCCGCTGAATCCGAGAACCTCAGACCCCCTTCAATCGGCCGGTATCGATGTCCGGCCGTCTTCTTCGACAAGCCTCCGATCAGTTCCGCTTGCGCGCAATCTGGCGGGACAGCACGATCAGTGGCAGCAAGCCGACGGCGACGATCGCCAATGATGCGCTAGAGGCTTCCGCAAGCCGCTCGTCGGAGGCCAACACATAGGCCTGGGTTGCCAAGGTGTCAAAGTTGAATGGGCGCATCACCAGCGTCGCCGGCAGTTCCTTCATCACGTCGACGAAGACCAGCAATACGGCGGTCAGCAGGCTGCCGCGCAGCATCGGCAGGTGCACGCGGCGCAGAATCCCCGGCGCCGCCTCGCCGAGGCTGCGTGCCGCTTCGTCCATGGCCGGCGTCACTTTGGACAGACTCGCGTTCACCGACTGCAGGGCCACAGCGAGAAAACGCACCAGGTAGGCATAGACCAGCGCCACAATGCCTCCGGTCAACAACAGACCAGGGTTGCTTCCGAACCACGACAACCACTGTGCGGCCAGCCAGTTGTCCAACCGCGTCACCGGAATCAGCACGCCGACGGCAATCACCGACCCCGGGACCGCATAACCGAGCCCCACCAGCCTATTCAATGCGTCGGCAAGAACCCCCTTCGAAAGTCGAGCGCCGTAAGCCAGCAGCAATGCAAGAGATACCGCGATCGTTGCGGTTACACCGGCCAAGATGAAGCTGTTCCGGGCCAGGCGGAAAAACTGGATCCCGAATTGCGCATCGCCGTCGATCAAGGCGAGGCGCAACAACAGTCCGCCGGGCAGGAGAAACCCGATCGTCACCGGCAGCACACACGCCATGAAAGCCAGAGCGGCGGGAATACCGCGCAGGACGCTACCGGTCATCGGTCGATTGCGGCCCGTCGTGTTGTGGAATCTGGCACGGCCTCTTGAAGCATGCTCGAGTACCAGCAGCAATGCGACGAAACAGAGCAGCGCGGCTGCAAGTTGCGCGGCGGCAACACGGTCGCCGAGCGAGAACCACGCTCGATAGATACCGGTGGTGAAAGTTTGCACCCCGAAATAGGACACGGCGCCGTAATCGGCCAGCGTTTCCATCAATGCTAGCGCCGTGCCCGCGGCCACTGCCGGCCTCGCAAGCGGCAGCGACACCCTGAAGAAGCTGTGCCACGGCCCAACGCCCAGCGTGCGCGACGCCTCCAGCATGCCGCTTGCACGCTCGATGAAGGCCGTGCGCGCCGTCAGGTACACGTAGGGGTAAAGCACGAAGATGAACAGGATGACCGCGCCACCCAGACTACGCACATCAGGGAACCAGTAGTCGGCGCGCGTCCACCCGAATCCCTCGCGCAAGGCACTTTGCACCGGTCCGACGAACTGCAGGAAATCGGTATAGACATAGGCCAGGACGTACGACGGAACTGCCAGCGGCAACACCAATGCCCATTCGAAAATTCTCCGCCCCGGGAACTGGTGCATCGCAGTCAGCCAGGCCATCGCCACCCCGACGACGATGACCCCCAGGCCAACCCCGGCGCACAGCCAGAGCGTGTTGCCAACGTACTCTGGAAGAACGGTCGAAACGAGATGCTGCCAAACACCGGAAGTACCGCCGCTGAAGATGTTGGTCAGCACGCTAGCCACCGGCAGTCCGATCAGCGCTGCCACGAATGCGGCAAGGATCAGCAAGATATTGGCCGCCAGGAACGTCCTCATATGGTGGTGTTGACCTTGCGTTTCAGGCGAAGAAAAATACTGGCATGGCTTCGCGCGGAATTATTGCCCCTGAATGCTGGATGACGATCGAAGCGATCTTGTTTCCGCAACGCGCAGAAACTTCGGGGCTCTGCCCTTGCAAGCGCGCCGCAAGATAGCCTCCGGCGAACGAATCTCCTGCTCCAGTAGTATCCACAACCTTTGCCACTGGGAAGGCCGGCACGGAAATCAGATCCTTTCCGGAAACGCGCACGAGCGTCTCATCGGCGCCGCGCTTGATCACCACCTCGCCCGGCGGCAGCGAGCAGGCGTGCCGGATGGCAGACTCAGCATCGGGCAATTCGTACAGGGCCTGGTTGTCGTCGAGCGTGATCATCGCCAGGTCGCACGCCTCGAAAGCCCGGTCGTACCACAAACGCGCATCGGCCAATCCTTCCGTCCATAGCCGGGCGCGAAAGTTGTTGTCGAAAAACACGCGCCCTCCATTGGCGTGCAGCCGATCGACACACTTAAACAAGCGTTCGCGACCGTGATGGGATAGCACGGCCAGGCTTATTCCACTGAAGTACAGCGAATCGAGCGAATCGAGCCGATCCTCGAGCGGGCTGCTGGGCCCATCGAAATAATGTCTCGCCGCGCTCGAATCGCGCCAGTAATAGAACGTTCGCTCGCCATTCTCGTCGACTTGAATCGTGTACAGGCCCGGCATCCGGCCTGCTTCCCGGATCACCAGTCCGGTATCGATGCGATCCTGTTCCCAGGCTCGCAGCATCGCGTCGCTAAAGGCATCGGTTCCCAGTTCGGTGGCGTAGGCCACTTCGACCCCGCCGTCGGTGCCGAGGCGAGCCAAATACACTGCCGTATTCAGGGTATCGCCGCCGAAGTATTGCTGCATCGTTCCGAACAGTTGCCCGCGCAATTCGATCATGCACTCCCCGAGAAGGGCGATACGGATCTTTCGACTCATGTAATTTCTCCCGATGCTACGCCGCATGTTCAACACCCAGCCCCAAATGGTAAGGCATGAGGACGCCCATTCAAAACGGATCGGCCGCGCTTTCGCGCTTGCCGGAACTGGACCGTATAATCGGCACCTCCGTTCCAGAACGCGGTCAAAATTTTCACGTTCAGCACACCCTGGCGGTTTCACTTCATGTCCCATCTCGAACTCGACCGCATTGTCCAGCGCTACGGCTCACATACCGTCGTTGATGGCGTCAGCTTCCGCATCGACACAGGCAGCATCGCTTGCCTGCTCGGACCGTCCGGTTGCGGCAAGACCACCCTGCTGCGCTGTATCGCCGGCTTCGAACCGATCGCCGAAGGCGAAATCCGCCTCGAAGGAACGCCGGTAAGCCGCCCGGGATTTGGTCTGCCGCCGGAAAGAAGGCGTATCGGCATGGTTTTTCAGGACTATGCCCTTTTCCCGCATCTCACCATCGCCGGGAATATTGGTTTTGGATTGAGATCACTGCCCGAGCAACGGATTGCCGAGCGTGTGCGGGAACTGCTGGCCACCGTCGGACTGGCCGGACAGGAGGGCAAGTACCCCCACGAATTGTCCGGCGGGCAGCAGCAACGCGTAGCCCTGGCACGCGCCCTGGCCCCGCATCCGGAACTGCTGCTGCTCGACGAACCGTTCTCCAACCTCGACGTCGAGTTGCGCGAACGCTTGTCGCTCGAGGTGCGCAGCATTCTGAAAAAAGAGGGCATGACCGCCATCCTCGTCACGCACGACCAGCACGAAGCATTCGCCATGGCCGACGAAATCGGCCTGATGGCCGACGGCCGGATCCAGCAGTGGGACACGCCGTACAACCTCTACCACCGCCCGGCCAACCGATTCGTCGCCGATTTCATCGGCCAGGGCGTGTTCCTGCCCGGAACCGTCTTGGGCGACCGACAGGTCGATGTCGAACTGGGCCGCCTCTCTCCACAGCTGCCACTTGAATGCCACCCGGGTTGCGCGGCTTGCGGCAAGGGTTGCCAGGTGCAGGTGCTGCTGCGGCCGGACGATATCGTCCATGACGACCACAGCCCACTGCGCGCGGAAGTCGTCCATCGCGCCTTCCGCGGCGCCGAGTTTCTCTACACCCTGCGCCTGGAGAGCGGCGCCGAGGTGCTGGCGCTGGTTCCCTCGCACCATAACCATGCCATCGGGGAAAAAATCGGTATCCGTCTCGACATCGACCACGTCGTGGCCTTTCGCGGCCAGGACGAGCATCATCCGCGGCCGGCGCAATGATTCCCTGGCTCGAAAGCGCCGAGAGCTTCCCGCCAATCGAATTCGCCCTGCGCGAACCGAGCGGTCTGCTCTGCGCCGGCGGCGACCTGACGCCGCAGCGCCTCGTGCTGGCTTACCTCAACGGGATTTTTCCCTGGTATTCGCCGGGAGAACCCATTCTCTGGTGGAGTCCCGATCCGCGCATGGTGCTGTTCCCTGCCGAATTCCGCATCTCGCGCTCATTGCGCAAGACTCTGCGCAACGGCAACTACCGGGTCCGCCTGGACACCCGCTTCAAGGCCGTCATTCAGGCCTGCGCGCGGACACCTCGCAGGGATCAGCCGGGAACGTGGATCACGCCGGAAATACAGGCCGCTTATTGCAAGCTGCATGAACTCGGCTATGCGCATTCGGTCGAAACGTGGGTCGATCAAACGCTCGTCGGCGGCCTCTACGGCATTGCCATCGGCAAGATGTTTTACGGAGAATCCATGTTCGCCCACGCCACCGATGCCTCGAAAATCGCCATCGCCCATCTGGTGCGTTTCCTTGACGAAAACGGGTTCGGCATGATCGACTGCCAGATGAATACGCCGCACCTCGCATCGCTCGGCGCACGCGAAATACCTCGAGCAGAATTCATCGAACGCCTGCGCCGACTGGCCGCCACTCCTCCGCTGTGCGGCCGCTGGCCGGCGGACGCCGCCGTGCGCGAGTGGCGCTGAAACGAAACCGCGATGACCCACCTCAACGACTCCGACCTGCCACTGTCGCTGCTGCAGTTCTACAGCACGGCAGCCTACCCGTGCAGTTACCTGCCGGACCGGCAATCGGTTTCGCAGGTGGCCATACCGCCGCAACTGATCACGGCCGAAATCTACAGCGACCTCGTGCATCGGGGCTTCCGCCGCAGCGGTGACTTCACCTACCGCCCGGCATGTGCAGACTGCCATGAATGCGTCCCGGTGCGCGTCCCAGTGGACCGCTTCGTTCCCGACCGCAGCCAGCGGCGCTGCCTGAAGGCACACGGCAACCTGGATGGCAGGGAAATGCCGCTGCAGTATTCTGCGGAACACTATCAGCTCTACCGCCGCTACCAGGCCAGACGGCATGCAGGCGGCGGGATGGACCTGGACAATCGCGAGCAATACGCGCAGTTTCTCCTGCAAAGCCATGTCGACACCCGACTGGTCGAATTCCGCGACAACGGCAGCCTGCGCATGGTGAGCGTCATCGACGTGCTCAATGACGGTCTCTCGTCGGTCTACACCTTTTTCGACCCTGATATTGCGGGCGCCAGTTTCGGCACCTACAACATCCTCTGGCAGATCGGCCAGTGCCTGGCCAATGACCTGCCCCACCTCTATCTCGGCTACTGGATTCGCGATTGCCGGAAAATGAGCTACAAGGTGCGTTTCCGCCCGACAGAAGGACTCATCGACGGCCGCTGGCGGAAAATCGCCCCAGCTACAACCACCCCGCCCGCTTGAAGCGCCAATAGAGAAACAGGCTGCTGAAGGCTATAACCGCCAACGCCACCGGATAGCCATATTCCCAGTCCAGTTCCGGCATGGCCTTGAAGTTCATGCCCCAGACGCCGGCAAAGGCGGTGGCCACGGCAAATATCCCGGCCCAGGCCGCCAGTTTTTTGTTGACCTCGCTTTCCTCGATTGCCACCATCGAAAGATTGACTTGGATGGCCGTCGAGATGGTCTCCCGGACATTGTCGATCGAAGTATTGATGCGTGCCAGGTGGTCATGGACATCGCGAAAGTACTCACGACTGTTGGCACATACCGCAGGACCGCGCCCCCCGGACAGCTTGCCGGCTTCTTCGAGCATCGGCGCAACGGCGTGCTTGAGCTGCATGATGCGCGTCTTGAGGTCATAGAGGCGCTTGATGTTGGATCGCGCGGCGGCCTTGGCAAAGATCTGCGCCTCGATTTCCTCGAGATCCGACTCCAGCCGCTCGATGATCGGAAAATAGCGGTCCACGGTAGCGTCCATCAGGGCATACAGCACGAAACCGGCGCCGTGACGCAGCAAATGCGGTTCCCGTTCGCACCGCTCGCGCACGGCGAGGAAATGCTGCCGGCTACGGTTCCTGACTGACAGCACATAGTTGCTTCCGACGAAAATGTGCACTTCGCCGACGTTGAAACCGTCATTCGTCAGTTCCAGCAGATGCATGACGACGAAGAGCGAATCGCCGTAATCCTCGATCTTCGGCCGCTGATGCCCGTGCCGCGCGTCTTCCACGGCCAGTTCATGGAGAGCGAACTCCTCCTTCATCTTGTCCAGCTCTTCCGGTGTGGCATCGGCCAGGGCAACCCAGACGAAACAGCCCGGTCTGGCCAAATAATCGCTGATTTCCTCGACCGCCAAATCGGCAAGGCGCGAGCCATTTTCGTAGGCAACGCAGTTGATCAACACGGTATCCCTCTCTTCCTTCTATCCACTTCCCGTTGTGCACTCCGAGGCACGCAGGCAGCATGCACCAGGAGAACTTCCCGGCATAAAAATACCAGAGTAGTATGCTCCCGGATATGCTGCCCACGAAGAAAACAATGGTATCGACGGTCGGCCACAGCCATTCGCTCAAAACCCGCATCACCTTGGGCACACTGGGCATCTTCCTGTTCGGCATCTGGTCGCTGTCGCTGTTCGCCGGCCACATCCTGCACAAAGACATGGAACGGCTCCTCGGCGAGCAGCAATTTTCCACAGTCACCCTGGTGGCCGAAGAGATCGACGAAGAACTCAAGCATCGCTTCGCCATGCTGCGCTCGGTCGCCAAGGCCCTGTCGCCAGCGCTGCCTGAAGGCCCGGAGGCGTTGCAGGCCGCACTCGAGCGTCACAGGGAACTGCACGCACTGTTCAACGTAGGAATATTCGTCACCGGCACCAATGCGGTGTCGATCGCATTCCATCCCTACTCCGCCGATCGCATCGGCGTGAACTACGGGGATCGCGACTACGTGAATGCCGCACTGCATGACGAACGACAGTCGATCGGGCGCCCCGTGATGGGCCGCACCGCCCAGAGCCCGGTCGTAGTCATGGCCGTGCCGATTCGTGACTCGCGCGGCCGGGTCGTCGGTGTCCTGGCGGGCTCCATCAACCTGGCACTGCCCAACTTCCTGGATCGTATCGCCGGCAGCCGTTACGGCAGGACCGGCGGCTACATGCTCGTCTCACGCGATCATCGCCTGATCGTGACAGCCACCGACAGAACGCGCATCATGGAAGCACTTCCCGAACCGGGTCGCTTTCCGCTGATCGACCGCTTTGTCGACGGTCACGAGGAATCCGCCGTCATGGCTAATCCACGCGGAGAGGAAGTCCTGGCTTCGGCAAAGCGCATCCCGGCGGCCGGCTGGTACGTACAGGCATCGCTGCCGACTGAGGAAGCCTTCGCACCGATTGAAAGCACGCGCAAACGCGTGCTTCTGGCCGCGGTTTTCCTCACCCTGATCGCCGCGGCCTTGACCTGGTGGATGCTGAAGCGCCAACTTTCTCCCCTTCTCGACACCACGCGCGCCCTCACCAGCATGCCGGACGACGGCAAGCTACCGCTCAATCTGCCCGTCGGCAGGCATGACGAGATCGGCGGGCTCATCGGCAGTTTCAACCGTCTGCTGGAAGCGGCGGAGAAAAGGGAACATGCCTTGCGCGAAAGCGAGGAGCGTTTCCGGCTGATCTTCGAAAACTGCGGCGACGCGATCATCTTTTCCTGGCCGGACGGATGCATCGAATCGGCCAATCCGGCGGCGTGCCGTCTCACAGGTTACGGCGAGGGGGAGCTTCGCCAATTGGGTCGGGACGGCATCATGGACACCAGCGACCCACGCCTGCAAACTGCGCGCGAAGAAAGAATCAGAACTGGACGCTTCTGTGGCGAGTTGCGTTGCGTGCACAAGAGCGGGCGGGTGTTCACGGCGGAGTTCAATTCGACCTATTTCATCGACTCGAAAGGCAAGACGCGCACCATCTCGCACCTGCGCGACATCACCGAACGGCAACTGGCAGTGAAAGCACTGCGCGAGAGCCATGCGGCACTGAGCAGTATCCTCGAGACTACGCGTGACGGATTCTGGCATCTCGACGCAAAAGGTCACCTCATCGACGTCAATCCGGCCTACTGCACAATGTCGGGGTACACGCGCGCCGAATTGCTCAGAATGCACATCAGCAAACTGGATGCGAGTGAGACTCCGGAACAAATCGCCAGCCACATCGAGCACGTTATGAAGTTCGGCAGCGACCTTTTCGAAACCGTGCATCGGCGCAACGACGGGAGCCTGTGGAATGTCGAGATCAGCGCGACCTACCGCAAGGAGACGGGCCGGGAATATTTTGTCTTCCTGCGCGACATCACCGAACGAAAAAGAACGGAACAGGAACTCGAACAGCACCGCCACGGCCTCCAGGAACTGGTCGACCGGCGCACCGCCGAACTGGCACAGGCCAAGGAAGCGGCCGAAACCGCCAACCGCGCCAAGAGCACTTTCCTGGCCAACATGAGCCACGAAATCCGCACTCCGCTCAACGGCATCCTGGGGATGGCCAACCTGCTGCGCCGGCGCAGCCGCTCTCCGGCACTGACCGATCGCCTGGACAAGATCAACACGGCGGCCGAACATCTGCTCGGCATCATCAACGACATCCTCGACATTTCCAAGATCGAAGCGGGGAAAATCATCCTTGAGGAAACGCCGGTCGACATTGCCAAACTGATCGAACCCGTCAGCGCCATTCTCTCGGAGCGCGTGCGCTCCAAGGGAATCCGGCTGCAAATCGAGGTAGACGATTTCCCGCACGACCTGCACGGGGATCCGACCCGCTTGCAGCAGGCGTTGCTCAACTACGCGACTAATGCCGTCAAATTCACCGAACAGGGTTCGGTGACGGTGCGCGTCATCAGACAGGCGCAAAACGACGACTCGCTGTTGGCACGGTTTGAAGTCATCGACACCGGTATCGGCATCCCTCCAGACGCCAAGCCGCGCCTGTTCGACTACTTTCAACAGGCGGACAATTCGACCACACGCAAATATGGCGGCAGCGGACTCGGCCTGGCAATCACCCGCCGCCTAGCCGAACTGATGGGAGGGGAAGCTGGACTGGAAAGCACGCCGGGCGTCGGCAGCACTTTCTGGTTTACCGCCCGGCTGACACGCAAGGCCGTCAGCGCCCCCACGCCGCCAGCACCTGCCGAAGCCAATCCGGACAAGTTGCTGCGCCAGCGCCACCGCGGAAACCGTTTGCTGGTGGTCGACGACGACCCGCTAAATCAGGAAGTCGCCCGCTTCCTGCTGGAGGACGCCGGCCTCGCCATCGATACGGCCGCCGACGGTCTTCAGGCGATCGACATGGCGCGCACAACTCCATACGCCGCCATCCTGATGGACATGCAAATGCCGAAACTCGACGGCGTCGATGCCACCCGGCTGATACGCAAGATTCCTCGACTTCTGCCAATCCCGATCCTTGCCATGACCGCGAATGCCTTCGCCGAAGACCGCAAAAGATGCCTGGACGCCGGGATGAACGATTTCATCGCCAAGCCGTTCGACCCGAACCTGCTCTACTCCACTCTGCTGCGCTGGCTGGACGCGGCTCCCCGAGAGGCCGTTGCAGACGACTAATGCGGTAAAATCGCCTGATGATCTATCCACTGCTCCGCAACATCTTTTTCTCCCTCGACCCGGAAACCGCCCACGGCCTTGGCATGTCGGGCATCGACTTCATGCATCGCGCCGGCATCGCCTGCCTGCTGGCTCGGCCGCCGGCCAGCCAGCCGGTCGAACTCATGGGCCTGACCTTTCCCAATCCGGTCGGCCTGGCCGCCGGTCTGGACAAAAACGGGGAGCACGTCGATGCGCTGGCCGGTCTCGGCTTCGGTTTCATCGAAATCGGCACCGTCACGCCGCGCCCGCAACCCGGCAACCCCAAGCCGCGCATGTTCCGCATTCCCGAGAAGCAGGCCATCATCAACCGCATGGGCTTCAACAACGATGGGGTGGACAAGTTGCTGGCCAATATCGCGGGATCGCAGTTCGCGCAACGCGGCGGCATCCTCGGCATAAATATCGGCAAGAATTTCGACACGCCGATCGAAAAGGCGGCCAGCGACTACCTGATCTGCCTCGAGCGGGTCTATGGCGCCGCCAGCTACGTGGCGGTCAACATTTCCAGCCCGAACACGAAAAACCTGCGTGAACTGCAGAAGGACGACGCGCTCGACGCCCTCCTCGGCAGCCTCAAGGCCGAACAGGGCCGCCTTGCGGACCGGCATGGCAAATACGTTCCGCTGGTGCTGAAGATTGCCCCCGATCTCGACGATGCGCAGATCCAGTCGATCGCCGACCTCCTGCGCCAACACCGTATGGACGGCGTCATCGCCACCAACACCACGCTCTCACGCGAAGGCGTCGAAGGCCAGAGGAACGCCGAAGAGACCGGCGGCCTTTCAGGAGCCCCTGTGTTTGAGCGTTCGACAGCGGTTCTGCGGAAGCTCGCGCAAGCCCTGGCCGGCGAGGTGCCGATCATCGGCGTCGGCGGCATCATGCAAGGCGATGATGCGACGGCCAAGATTAAGGCCGGAGCCCGTCTGGTCCAGTTGTATACCGGCTTCATCTATCGCGGCCCGGAACTGATAGGAGAAGCGGCAAAAGCCATCGCCGCCTTATAACGACCTCGTCTATTCTTATACTGCCAACGTGGTTGAATGGCATTAGGCGAAAGAGGATAATTCTCACCTTTGCAGCTCCACACCTTCCTTCCCCAGGAACCATGACCCACTACCTGTTCATCATCATCGGCGCCGTGCTGGTCAACAACGTCGTCCTGGTGAAGATCCTCGGATTGTGCCCGTTCATGGGCGTCTCCAAGAAACTCGACACCGCGTTCGGCATGGGCGCGGCGACTACCTTCGTGCTTACCGTAGCCACGGGCGCCAGCTACGTGATCGATCACCTCCTGCTCGCCCCGTTCGGGTTGGAATACCTGCGCACCCTGTCGTTCATCGTGACCATCGCCGCCGTCGTACAGTTGACCGAGATGGTGATTCAGAAAACCAGTCCGCTGCTGCATCAGGTGCTCGGCATCTACCTGCCGCTGATCACCACCAACTGCGCAGTGCTCGGGGTGCCGCTACTGAATGTCGCCAACAAGTACAACTTCCTCGAGTCGCTGGTCTTCGGTGCCGCCAGCGCCATTGGCTTCTCGATGGTACTGATACTGTTCGCCGGCATCCGTGAGCGAGTCGACGGCGCCGATGTGCCGGTACCCTTCCGCGGGGTAGCGATCTCGATGGTCACCGCCGGCCTGATGAGCCTCGCCTTCATGGGCTTCGCCGGCCTGGACAAATACCAATAGGCAACAAATGCTGACGGCCATCCTCATCATGGCGCTCGGCGCCATCGTCCTCGGCTCGGCGCTGGGCTATGCTTCTATCAAGTTCAAGGTCGAGGGCAACCCGCTCGTCGAGAAGATCGAGGCCATCCTGCCGCAAACCCAGTGCGGACAGTGCGGCTACCCGGGCTGCAAGCCCTACGCCGAAGCCATTGCCGAAGGCGAGGCGGACATCAACAAGTGCCCCCCAGGAGGTATGGAAGGCGTACGCAAGCTGGCCGACCTGCTCGGACGCGAAGTCAAGCCGCTCGATGCCGAGGAGAAACCAAAACAGTTGGCGATCATCGACGAGCAGCTATGCATCGGCTGCACGTTGTGCATCCAGGCCTGCCCGGTCGACGCCATCGTCGGCGCGGCCAAGCAGATGCATACCGTTGTCGAGTCGCTGTGCACCGGCTGCGAACTGTGCGTCAAGCCGTGCCCGGTCGAATGCATCCGCATGGAGCCGATCGCCGAAAAAATCGATAACTGGAAGTGGAAGTATCCAGTTTTCGAGATCAAACCAGCAACGCGTGCTGCCTGATTGCCAGGCCCGGACATATGCTTCAGCGACTCTTCAAATTCAAAGGCGGCGTCAAACCGGCGACGAACAAAGCCCCGTCGGTCCAGGCGCCGCTCCGTATCGCACCAATCCCGCCCCTGCTGGTCGTGCCGCTGCACCAGAGTATCGGTGGCCAGCCGACGCCGCTGGTCGAGGTTGGCGATCGCGTGCTCAAGGGGCAACCCATCGGCGCAGCCGACAAGTGGGTATCGGCGGCCGTGCATGCGCCCACATCCGGCACGGTCATCGCCGTCGAGGAACGCGTCGCGGCGCATCCGTCGGGCTTGCTCACGTTGTCGGTCGTCATTGAACCCGACGGCCAGGATGAATGGATCGAACGCCATTCGCTCGATCACGCCTCGCTCGAACCCGAGCGGGTACGGGAGATCCTGCGCGATTCGGGGGTCGTCGGCCTGGGCGGAGCCGTGTTCCCGAGCCACGTCAAGCTCACCCCCGCCGCTTCCGTGCCGATGGACGAACTGGTGATCAACGGCGCCGAGTGCGAACCGTTCATGACTTGCGACGATCTGCTGATGCGCGAACGCGCCGAGGGAATCGTGCGCGGTGTGGCCATCTTCCGCGATCTGCTTAGGCCCAAACGGGTGCTGATCGGCATAGAGGACAACAAGCCCGAAGCGGTAGCCACCATGCAGGCCGCCGTTGAAGCGCTCGGCGAAAACTTCGAGGTCGTAGCCGTGCCGACACGCTACCCGGCCGGCGGCGCCAAACAGCTCATCCGCGTGCTGACCGGCAAGGAAGTCCCGGCCAGCAAGCGTTCGCCGGAAATGGGCGTGCAATGCTTCAACGTCGCCACTGCCTATTCCGCCTGGCGGGCCATCGCTTTCGGCGAACCGGTCATCTCGCGAATCGTCACGCTCACCGGCAACGTCGAGCAGCCGGGCAACTGGGAAATCCTGCTCGGCACACCGATGCAGGAAGTCATCGCCCTGGCAGGGCCCAAGGCTGACACAAACCGCTTCGTGATGGGCGGTCCGATGATGGGCTTCGACCTGCCAGACCTGTCCGCGCCGGTCGTCAAGGCCACAAACTGCATCATCGCCGGTTCGCCCACGCTGTTCCCGCCCCCCGCCCCCGAAATGCCGTGCATCCGCTGCGGCGCCTGCGCCCTAGCCTGCCCGCACGAACTGCAGCCGTTCGAACTGTACTGGTTCTCGCGTTCCAGGAACTTCGGCAAGGCACAGGAATACAACCTCTTCGACTGCATCGAATGCGGGTGCTGCAGCTATGTCTGCCCGTCGCACATCCCGCTCGTCCAGTATTTCCGTTTCGCCAAGAGCGAAATCTGGTCCCGCGAACGCGACAAGAACATGGCCGACGCGGCGAAGGCGCGCTTCGAATTCCGCAATGAGCGCGACGAGCGCGAAAAAGCC
Organism: Candidatus Accumulibacter sp. UBA704; assembly: GCA_002304785.1. Lineage (GTDB taxonomy): Bacteria > Pseudomonadota > Gammaproteobacteria > Burkholderiales > Rhodocyclaceae > Propionivibrio. The sequence continues at coordinate 38,744 of DBMG01000040.1, forward strand.
GAGAAGGCCGAGCGATTGGCCAAGGCCGCTGCAGCCAAGGCGGCAGAGAAGAAGCCGGATCTTCCCCAAGCTGCTCCTGAGCCGGTGGAGACCCCGACCGTGGACGCCGAGGCCGCCAAGAAGGCTGCCATCGCCGCGGCGATGGAACGCGCACGCCTGCAGCGCGAAGCCGCGCAGCCCAAGAACACCGATGGACTGACCATCGCCCAGCGCAAGGAAATTGCCGAAATCGAGAAGCGCCGCGCACCGCTGCAGGCGCAGCAGCAAGCGAAGCCAAACGCAGAGGGCGTACAAACACAGAATTCGCCGAAGGACCAACAATGAGGGTTTCCGGTTTTTCTCTGCGTTCTCTGCGCCTCTGCGCCCTCCGCGTTGAGAGAGGTTAATCCCCCATGGACTTCATCACCCCGCCTTATCTGACCCAGAACGTTAGCGTCCGCCGCGTCATGCTGCAGGTCCTGGCCGCCCTGATTCCGGGCATCGCGACCTATGCCTGGCTGCTCGGCCCCGCCGTACTCGTGCAGATCGCCATCGCCACCGCGACGGCACTGCTGGCCGAGGCCGCCATGTTGAAGCTGCAGGACAAGCCGCTCGGACCGTTTCTCGGCGACGGCAGCGCCATCGTCACGGCCTGGCTGATTGCGCTGGCCTTTCCGCCGCTGGCCCCGTGGTGGCTGATCGTGGTCGGCACCGCCTTCGCCATCGTCGTGGCCAAGCACCTGTACGGCGGCCTGGGCCAGAACCCGTTCAACCCGGCGATGATCGCCTTCGCCGTGTGCATTGTTTCTTTCCCGGCGCTGATGTCGCAGTGGCCGCCCGTCAACGCCCAAGCCACCTTTGTCGATCAGCTTGTCCTTGTTTTCGGGCAGGGCCCGCGCCTTGACGCACTGAGCGGCGCCACTCCCCTCGACACACTGAAGACGGCGCTGAAACTCGGCGAAGGAAGTACCAGCGTCGCCACCGTCACGGCCGACGCCGCCGTCTTCGGGCGCATCGCCGGACACGGCTGGGAGTGGGTAGCGGCAGGCTACCTCCTGGGCGGCATCTGGCTGTGGGGGCGCAAGGTCATTGGCTGGCATGTGTCGATGAGTTTCCTTGCCGGCATGACCATCATTTCCGGCGCGCTCTGGCTGTGGAACCCGGCCCATTTCGCCAATCCGTTGTTTCATCTGTTCTCGGGCGGATCGATGCTCGGCGCCTTCTTCATCGTTACCGATCCGGTCTCCGGCTGCACGACGCCCCGCGGCAAGCTGATCTTCGGATTCTCCGCCGGTCTCCTGGCCTACCTGATCCGCGTCTTCGGCGGCTATCCCGACGGCGTGGCATTCGCCGTGCTGCTGCTCAACCTGTGCGTCCCCATCATCGATCTCTACACGCAACCGCCGATCTTCGGCATGAAGAAATGAACACCCAGGCCAAACCGATCACCGCCACCCGAATGGCCGCGCGCACGGCGGTCATCCTGTTCATCTTCGTCGCCATCTTCACGGCCCTGTTGTCCGGTGCCTACCTGTGGACGCGCCCGTCCATTGAGGCTGCCGCCGCGGACGAAAAAATGAAGCTGATCGACGAGGTGTTGCCGCGCAGCCTTTACGACAACGCCCTGCTCAAGGATTTCATCCGTCTCCCCCCTACGCCGGCACTGGGTCTGGACGAATCATCGGCCATCTACCGGGCGCGCCGCGGCGGGAAAATCGAAGCTCTGGTCCTCGAAACGGTGGCCCCCGATGGCTACGCCGGAAAGATCCGCCTGCTCGTCGCGCTCGGCGCCGACGGCACGCTGATCGGCGTGCGCGCCATCGCCCACCGGGAGACCCCCGGCCTGGGTGACTACATCGAACCGAAGAAGGACCGCAACAAGGATCGCCCGTGGATTACCCAATTCAACGGCCTGAACCCCGCCGCCACGGAAGAACGGGAATGGAAGGTAAGAAAGGACGGCGGCCGCTTCGATTCGGTGGCGGGCGCGACGGTCACGCCGCGCGCGGTTATCAAGGCGGTGCGCAAGGCAGCGTTGTACGTGGAAGAGAACCGTGAGCAGCTTTTCGCGTCCCGGTAGCCATAGAAAGGAATTATCATGACCCGCGACGAATTCCGCCAGATTGCCGCCAACGGCCTGTGGAAGCAGAACACCAGCCTGGTCCAGATTCTCGGCCTGTGCCCGCTGCTGGCCGTGACCACCAACCTGGTCAACGGCGTCATGCTTTCGCTGGCCACGATCATCGTCATGGCCGTCTCAGGCGTCGCGGTGGCCAGCCTGCGCAACCTGATCCCGCACGAAATCCGCATCCCGGTGTTCATCCTCATCGTCGCCTCGCTGGTCACGGTGGTCGACCTGCTGTTCAACGCCAACCTGCACCAGTTGTACCTCGTGCTCGGCATCTTCATTCCGCTGATCGTCACCAACTGCATCGTGCTCGCCCGTGTCGAGGCGTACGCCAACAAGAACCCGCCGCTGCAATCGCTGTTCGACGGCGTGTTCATGGGCACCGGCATGTTGTGGACGCTGGCCCTCCTCGGCGGGCTGCGCGAACTGATCGGCAACGGCACGCTGTTCTCGGGCATCGACATGGTCATTCCCGGCTTGCATCCGTTGCAGCTATTGCCCGCGAATTACCCAGGCTTCCTGCTGGCCATGCTGCCGCCCGGCGCCTTCATCGTGCTCGGCTGCCTGATCGCCTGGAAGAATTGGATCGAGGCCCGCGCCGCCGCGCGCCGGCAGCGTCGTACGCCGGAACCCGTCGCAGCCGGCGGTTGCCACTGAGGGCTGATGGATGCACGCCGCCCGGCGCATCGCCATTTTCGAGCGCCTGAAGGCGGCAAACCCGGCGCCCGCCACCGAACTGGAATACGCGACGCCTTTCCAGTTGCTGGTTGCCGTCATCCTCTCCGCACAGGCCACCGACAAGAGCGTCAACATCGCCACGCGCCGGCTGTTTGCCGACGCGCCGACCCCGCAGGCCATGCTCGTGCTCGGCGAAGAAGGACTGGCCGAGTACATCAACCGCATCGGCCTGTTTCGCACAAAATCGAAGAACGTCATTGCCACCTGCCGCCAGCTTCTCCAACGGCACGACGGCAACGTGCCGAACGACCGTGCCGCGCTGGAAGCCCTGCCCGGCGTGGGCCGCAAGACAGCCAACGTGGTCCTCAACACGGCTTTCGGCGAACCGACCATCGCCGTAGACACGCATATCTTCCGCGTGGCCAACCGCACCCGACTGGCCACGGGCAAAACACCGCTGGCCGTTGAACTCAAGCTACTCAAGGCGGTTCCCGAAGACTTCCGACAGGATGCACACCACTGGCTGATCCTGCACGGCCGTTACGTCTGCAAGGCGCGCAAGCCCGAGTGCTGGCGCTGCGTCATCGCCGATCTGTGCGAATTCAGGGACAAATCGGAGACACCAAGGAGCGAGGCACCTCTCCTTATGCCTGACTCATCACTCCTCACCGAACAATGACGCTCGCCACCGCTCTCGTCACCGGCAACGACCCCGAGCCGCAACTCGCCGAAGCCGCCGTCGAGCAGGCGATGGAAAAATCCGGCTTGTCGCACGCCGAAGGCGTGTTGTTGTTCCTGACTCCAGAATTCGCCCGGCACACCCAGGCCATCGTCACGGCGGCGGCCCGCCGGACGCAGTGCCTGCAGGTTGCCGGAGGAATTGCGTCCGGCGTATTCACCGAGGCGGGCTGGGCGCTCGACCGGCCGGCCGCGGCAGCAATGGTTCTCGGCGGCCGCTTTTCGCTCGGCTACGCCGACAATCCGGATGAACCGATCATGAGCTACGCCGGCAGCAACATTCCTTCTGCGTGGCGAGCCCCCGAGCAGCGCTTTGGCGGCGCTTTCGGCAGCACCTTCGCCATACGCACCGCCGACGCCAACGCTATCGCGTGGCAACAGGCGCGCCTGGCCGGTGACACCGGTTGCAGCGTACAGTTGCACGGCGCCCGGATCGACCTCGGCATTTCGCGCGGCTGGCGGCAACTGGGCTCGCCGCAAACCATCGAGAGCTGCCGGGGCCACGACCTCCTGCAACTGGGCGACAAACCTGCACTGCGAAGCCTCATCGACGTTCTTCCGGACGCTTTCCGGCGCGAACCGGAACGGCATCTGCACCAGATCGTCGCGCTGATCGGCGACGGCAAAATCTCTGCGAAAGAATCCACTCTCACGCCCTCCGCCATCATTTCCGCCAACGCCGACGGCACCATGACCCTCGCCGAACGGATCGAGCCGGGGCGCCAACTCTCCTGGGCCATCCGCCTGCCGGAAACGGCCGACGCCGACATGCGGGAAACCCTCGAGAATCTGGCACAGAGACAGAAGAAGCGCAGCCTCCCTCCATCCGGTGCGCTCATGTTCTCGTGCATCGGCCGCAGTCCTTTTTTTTACGGCGGCGAGGACCGTGACCTCAAGGCATTCACGGAACGTTTCCCCGGTCTGCCGATGATTGGCGGCTATGGAACTGCCCAGATCGCGCCACTCGAAAACCGGGCGGGGTCGGGCAACGGCCAGTTCCAGAATAGCGTCGTCACGGCACTTGTCACCCCTCGGACGGAAGAAGAGCATGTTTAACCCGTCGCGCGAACAGGTTCGCCAGTTCTTCTGCGAATCGTGGCGCAAGCACCGCGAACGCCTGATTCTGGAAGGCGCAGAGGCTACCGCCGCGGACCTCATCGCCGAACACCCGGAATACCACGCGCTGCTGGAAAACCCGCAAGCTGCGATCGAGCTGGAATTCTCTCCGGAAGGCGGGCAGATGAACCCCTTCCTGCATCTCTCGCTGCATCTGGCCGTTGCCGAACAGATCGGTATCGACCAGCCCCGTGGCATCAAGGCGGCCTATTTTGTCCTGCGCCGGAAGATGGACGTGCACGACGCCGAACACACGGTCATGGAATGCCTGGGCGAGACGCTCTGGCGTTCGCAACGCGAGGGCAAGCCGATGGACGGCGACGCCTATCTCGACTGTGTGTTGAGGAAGGCCGGTAGTTGACCCGCCGGATGGATCGTTTTCCGCTTCAACGAGATAAGCGCCCGAAGAAAAACAAAAAATAGTTGACGCTGAAAGACTCCGCCGTTAGTCTTCTCGCACAGCATGACATCAGACAATTTGACAATCTGACGACGAACGATGCAGCCGATTGCCCGCGTATCCCAGACCGACCTGGTCGTAAAGGAACTCACCAAGTTCTTCCAGACCGAGAACATCCAGGAAGGCGACAAACTGCCGACCGAGATGGTGCTGTGCGAACGATTGCGCGTCGGGCGCTCGACAGTGCGCGAGGCGGTCAAGGCACTGCAGGTGATGGGCTACGTGCAGATCGAACCTGGGCGTGGCGCCTTCCTCAAGCGCAAAAACCTCGAGACCCCCGTCCACGGACTGCTTTCATGGCTTGGCAGCCGCAAGACCGAAGTCGCCGACATCATCGAAGTGCGCATGCAGCTTGAGCCGCTGGCTGCCAGGCTGGCCGTCGAACGCGCCAGTGACGAGGAAATTGCCGCAATCGACGCCATCCGGGAAGAATTCGAAGCCGTACTCGCCACCGACACATTCGACACGCCGGCCGGCGAGCGCCTCGGCGCACTGGATGAGAAGTTTCACGCCGCCATTGCCGATGCCTCGCACAACCCCCTGCTGATTCATCTCAACGCCATTGTCACCGCCGCGTTCAAGGAGTTCCGGGCAACCAGTTTCAAGGTCGAGGCCCACGCAAAAAATGCCGTCTCGCCGCACCGCAAGATCATGGCGGCGCTGCAGAAGCGCGACGGCGGCGCGGCACAACGCAGCATGAAGGATCACATGTTCAAGACGCTGGAAGACATTTCGCTGGGCGCTGGTAAGTAAACCATCCCGCCCACCGGCGGCGATGGTCGTTTTTGATGGTTCCATAACGAGGAGTGTCAAATGAAAAAACTGATTCGTGCCGCCTGTCTTACCGCCCTCGCCTGCCTGGGAAGCTCGCTGGCCCAGGCCCAGGCATTGACCCTCAAAGCCTACGTCCCGACCAATCCGACCGCCGTGCCGACCAAGGCTCTGACTTTGTTTGCCGAGAACGTCAACAAGGCGGCGGGCGGCAGGTTGAACATCCAGGTATTCCACTCCGGCCAGCTCGGCAACGACCGCGAGGCGATCGAATCGACGCGCATGGGCACCATCGACATCATGTTCGCCGGCACCGGCGGCTATTCGAGCTTCTATCCGAAGGCCAAGATCTTCGACCTGCCCTTCCTGTTCACCAACGCCAAACAGGCCTTCGAAGTCGTCAATGGCCCGGTTGGCGAGGAAATCTTCGCCGGGCTCAAGTCGTTCAATCTGGTGTATCTCGCCACCGGCGACAACGGCATGCGCCACATCAGCACCTCCAGCAAGCCGATCCACACGGTCGATGACGTCAAGGGCCTGAAGGTCCGCGTTCCCGAGATCGACACCTACGTGGCGCTGTGGAAATCATGGGGCGCGATCGTCACGCCGATGCCGATCACAGAGCTGTACATGGCGCTGAAGACCGGCGTGGTCGACGCGCAGGACAATGCGCCCTACCATACCGTCGCCAGCAAGGTCTACGAGGTGCAGAAGCACTACTCGATGATCAACTACATGTGGATGGGCCTGACCATGGTGGCTAACGACCGTGCCTGGGCGAAGATCCCGGACGACCTGAAGAAGGTGGTCAAGGACGAAGCGCGCAAGATGGCGGCCTGGTCGTTCGACGAGATCGAGCGCGACAACGTCAAGGCGATCGAGACGATGAAAGTCAACGGCACGACCTTCGACATGAATCCCGATCGCGCCAGCTTCATGAAAAACATCGATGCTTTCTATGCCAAGTACGAAGGCCAGCCCTGGTACGACAAGGGGCTGGTGCAGAAGCTGACGAAGAAGTAACACCAACGTCCGTCATTCCGGCGCAGGCCGGAATCCAGCAAAGACCTTCGCTACTGGACACCGGCTCGTGCCGGTGTGGCGGACCTGGCCACCCCTCGATTTCAAGGACTCACTGCATGCTTTTCCTGCTCCATCTGAAACGCGGCATTTCCGCTGCCGTCCGCACGATCCTGGTAACCGCGCTCGCCTTCATGTGCCTGTCGATCGCCGCATCCGTCTTCATTCGCAACTTTTTCGGACACTCGTTCGACACCATTATCGACATCAACCGTATCTTCTTCGTCTGGATCACTTTCCTCGGGCTGGTTTACATCAACGGCGAGGAACGGCTGATTCGCTTCGAACTGCTGGAGAACAAGCTCCCCAAAGTCGCCCGCACAGTTCTGCACAGCGTGCAACGGATCGCCGCGCTGGTGCTCTACACCGTCATGGTCGTTGCCGGCATCCAGGTCATCCCGTTCGCGCAACCACAGATCTTCCCGACGATGCCGGTCAGTCTCGTCTGGCTGTACCTGCCGGTCGTCATCGCCGGGGTGCTGCTGATCGTCCAGACCCTCGCCACCCTGCTGCTCTCGTTCAGGGGCGATTCCGCCGGAAAGGGAACGCCATGCTGACACTCTTCGCCGTTTTCTTCGGCCTGATCCTGATCGGCGTCCCGGTCGCCGTTTCCATCGGCCTCAGTGCCCTGGTCACGTTGCTGGCCAATGATTTCCCGATCATCGTCATCGCCCAGAAGATGGTCACCGGGATCGATTCCTTCACCTTCGTCGCCATCCCGTTGTTCATCCTTGCCGGCGAACTGATGAACGTCGGGCAGATCACCGATCGCATCTTCAACTTCGCCAAAGCCGTCGTCGGCTGGATTCCCGGCGGATTGGCGCACGCCAACATCCTGGCCAGCGTCATTTTCGCGGGCATGTCCGGCTCGGCCATCGCCGACGCCGGCGGATTGGGCACTGTCGAGATGAAGGCCATGCGCGAAGCGGGCTATGACGACTACTTCTCGGGCGCCGTCACCGCCGCCTCATCCACCATCGGTCCGATTTTTCCACCGAGCATCCCGATGGTCATCTACGGCGGCATCGCCAGCGTATCGATCGGCAAGCTGTTCATCGGCGGCGTCGTTCCCGGCTTGCTGATGGCCGTGGCGCTGATGCTCTACGCGTTGGTCATTTCGATCCGCCGCGGCTACCCGAAAGAGGTCTTCTCGCTGCGCCTGATCTGGAGGGAATTCATCCGCGCCTTCATCCCGCTGATGACGCCGGTGATCATCCTCAGCGGTTTCGTCACCGGCTGGTTTACGCCGACCGAAGCCTCGGCGATCGCGGTCGTCTATGCGCTGATCGTCGGCGGGTTGGTTTACCGGGCGATGGGCCTGCGCTCGATCGTCAAGGCGCTGGAAAACACCGCGGCGACGACCGCCAACGTGGTATTCATAATCGGTACGGCAACGCTGTTCTCGTTCATCCTGACCAACCTCGGCATCACCAAGGTCATCGCCGGATTCATCCTCGGCATCTCCACCACGCCGTGGGTAGTGCTGGCGATCATCAACATCGCACTGCTGATCCTCGGCATGATCATGGAGCCGGGCGCGATCCTGATCATGATGCTTCCGGTGTTCCTGCCCGTCGTCAATCAACTGGGCATCGACCTGGTGCACTTCGGCGTGGTCATGGTACTGAACCTGATGATCGGCCAGATCACGCCACCGTTCGGCATGTGCCTGTTCACCATCGCGCAGGTTGGCGGGTTGAATGTCGAAAGGATTTCCCACGCCACCCTGCCCTGGGCGGCACCATTGGTCATCGTCCTGATCGCCACCATTTTTATTCCCGAACTGATCGTGTGGCTGCCCACTGTCCTGATGCAATGAAAGGAATTACATGAATCGGAAGGATGTATTCGACGTCACCGACCGCGTGATCGTCATCACCGGCGCGCTCGGCCAGATCGGCCGCCAGTTCGCGCTGGAGTTCATCGACCGCGGCGCCAGAGTCGCCGTGTTCAACCGCCGCATTCCAGACGAAGCGACGCTCCGCGAGCGGTTTCCGGTCGACTCCGGCCGTGTCATGTTCTGCCCCGTCGACATCACCGACAAGGCGTCGATCCAGGCCGGGCTGATGCAGGTCGAAGCAAAGTGGGGCACCCCGCACGTGCTGATCAACAACGCCGGCATCGACACCCAGCCGAGCGCTCCGCCGGAAGTCTCCGGCCCGTTCGAAGAGTTTCCCGAGGAAGTGTGGAAGGAAGTGCTGGAGATCAACATGACCGGCACCTTCCTGTGCTGCCAAGTCGTCGGCGGCGCCATGGCCAAGGCCGGGCGCGGCTCGATCGTAAACATCGGTTCGATCTACGGGATGCTCTCGCCGGTGCAGGACATCTACGCCTACAAGGAGAAGAAGACCGGCCGCCCGTTCATCAAGCCCGTCGCCTACTGCGCCTCGAAATCCGGGCTGTACAACTTCACGCGCTACCTCGCCACCTACTGGGGACGCAAGGGCGTGCGGGTCAACATCCTCACGCCCTCCGGTGTCTGGCGCGAAACGCAGGACGCCGAGTTCCAGGCCAATTACTGCGCACGCATGCCGATCGGCCGCATGGCGCAGGAAGACGAATTCAACGGCGCCGTCGTATTCCTCGCTTCCGACGCATCGCGCTACATGACCGGCTCCAACCTCGTGGTCGACGGCGGCTGGACCAGTTGGTAATCACCGGAGAAAGATGATGAAAGACTTGCGTGGCATCTACCCCGCCCTGCCGACCCCGATGCTGGCCGACGGAGCGGTCAATTACGCCGGGCTCGAACAGCTCGTCGACTACGAGATCGCCCAGGGCGTCGACGGACTCTATGTTGGCGGCTCGACGGCAGAATCCTTCCTGCTCACCGAAGAGGAACGGATGAAAATCGCTGAAACCGTTCTGCGGCGCGCCGACGGCAAGGTCAAGGTCATCGTGCACACCGGCGCAGGCGGCACCGACGCAGCCATCCGCCTGTCGCGCCACGCCGGCGCGCACGGCGCCGACGCCATTTCCTCCGTGCCACCAATCTACTTCAAGTACAGCACCGAGGAGATCATCGGCTACTACCGCGACCTCATCGAGGCCAGCGAGATGCCGCTGGTGGTGTACAACATCCCCGCCTTCACCGGGATCAACATGACGCAGGGCGGCGCGCGCGAACTGTTCAAGCATCCGCTGGTCGTCGCGCTCAAGCACACCAACACCAATATGTACGAGCTGGAGCGCATCCTCGCGCACAACCCTGATCTGGTGGCGTTGAACGGCTACGACGAGGCCTTCCTGTCCGGCTTGTCAATGGGCGCAACGGGGATGATCGGTAGCACGGTCAATTTCATGGCCCGCAAGTTCATCGCCTTGCGCGACGCTTTTCTCGCGGGAAAAAATGCAGAAGCTTTCCGCCTGCAGCGCGAAGCCAACGAAATCATCGAAACGCTGGTCGAGGTCGGGGTGTTCAATGCCGTCAAGTACGCCATGGAACTGCGCGGCGTCGACTGCGGCCGCTGCCGCGGCCCGTTCAAGCCGTTGTCTGACGCCGACAAGCGAAAAGTGAAGGCAGTTCTGGAAAAAAACCTGGGCGAAGCGCTGTCGCCATGCGAATAAAACCACACGGCTTTCGCCATGTGCTCAAGGTTCCTGCGCTCAGTATTCCTTGACCGTCTTGGCTTTATTATGCTTCACACCCACGATTTCCCTTCCCCAGTTCGCCATGACGTGTCCGGCCATGGATAAAGAGTGCGGGCAAATCTCAGTGTCGGCGGTAATAAGATCGATGATGACAGACGTCAAGCGGAGAATCATGATCTTGTCAGTCACTTCGGACAGGAGGAGAACGAAAACGTCGAGAGACAGTCTTCGTTCAAAGTTGTCCGAACGCTGACCGGTTGTCAGCAGATCGTCGCAGTACTCATGCAAAACCCGATCGAAACCCGCTTCGGAGATCCCGATCATTTCGGTGACGTGCCTGCGCTCCAACAGATCGATTTTGGAGCTATCCAAACTCCCGTCCGCCAACAGGACTGCAGTGACAATCCGTGCCATGGCTTCCGGAGAATTTGTTGGGTACCTGCGCATTTCAACCTCGTCTTCAGCATGGATCAGCGATATGAATGTGACTGCTTCTATCACGGCACGCCCTGCCCATGTCCCGCGACGTTCAGCCACGCATCATTCTAACCCGGACGACGCGAGGCGTGGCAA
>DBMG01000040.1:50008-82263 GCA_002304785.1 Candidatus Accumulibacter sp. UBA704
CCGTCTGCGGCATCGTCACGCCGAGCGAAGGCAGCGTCAGCGTCGGCGGGCACGACATCGTCGCCGACTACCGCGCCTCGCGCGCCCTGATCGGACTGGTGCCGCAGGAACTGACGACCGATGCCTTCGAATCGGTGCGCGGCACGGTGGCCTTCAGTCGCGGGCTGTTCGGCAAGCGCCCTGACCCGGCGTACATCGAGAAGATCCTGCGCGACCTGTCGCTGTGGGACAAGCGCGACAACCCGATCATCACCTTGTCCGGCGGCATGAAGCGGCGCCTGCTGATCGCCAAGGCGCTGTCGCACGAGCCGCAGATCCTCTTTCTCGACGAACCGACGGCCGGTGTCGACGTCAGCTTGCGCCGCGACATGTGGCAGCTCGTGCGCGAGTTGCGCGAGGCCGGGGTGACCATCATCCTCACCACGCACTACATCGAGGAAGCCGAGGAGATGGCCGACCGCGTGGCGGTCATCAACAAGGGCGAGATTATCCTCGTCGAGGAAAAGGCCGAACTCATGCGCAAGCTCGGCAGGAAAAAGCTGACGCTGCAGCTTGATCCCCCGCTCGACAATCTGCCGGATACACTGGCCGACCGTTCGCTGGAGCTTTCCACCGACGGCCGGCAGCTCACCTACACCTACGAAGCCGATGGCGAAGAAAGCGGCATTGTTCCGTTGCTCGAGGCCATCAATCGGTCCGGTATCCGCTTCCACGACCTGCAGACCAGCCAGCGTTCGCTGGAGGACATCTTCGTCAGCCTGGTCAAGGAAAATGCATGAACATCCCTGCCATCCTCGCCATCTACCGCTTCGAGATGGCACGCACCCGGCGCACGATCCTGCAGAGCATCATCTCACCGGTGATCTCGACCTCGCTCTATTTTGTCGTTTTCGGCGCGGCCATCGGTTCGCGTATTGCGGAGATCGACGGCATCAGCTACGGCGCCTTCATCGTTCCCGGGCTGGTGATGCTCTCACTGCTCACGCACAGCATTTCCAACGCGTCCTTCGGCATCTTCTTCCCCAAGTTCAACCGCACCATTTACGAACTGCTTTCGGCGCCAGTGTCGCATTTCGAAGTCGTGGTCAGCTATGTCGGCGCGGCCGCCACCAAATCGATCATCCTCGGAGTCATCATCCTTGCCACGGCCGGGCTGTTCGTGCCGCTGCACATCGACCACCCGTTGTGGATGATCTTTTTCCTCGTCCTGACGGCCGTCACCTTCAGCCTGCTCGGCTTCGTCATCGGCATCTGGGCGGACAACTTCGAAAAGCTGCAACTCGTGCCGTTGCTCATCGTCACTCCTCTCACCTTCCTCGGCGGCAGTTTCTATTCCATTCAAATGCTGCCGCCGTTCTGGCAAGCCGTCACCCTGTTCAATCCCGTGGTGTACCTGATCAGCGGCTTCCGCTGGAGCTTCTACGGTGTTGCCGACGTCGCCGTGTGGATCAGCCTGGCCATGACCGCGAGCTTCCTTGCCCTATTCATCGCCATCGCCACATGGATGCTGCGCACCGGATATCGACTGAAAAGCTGACAAGAACGTTGCAGCAATGGCATCCCGGAATTAAGCTGGACGGATAGCTACTTTGACAGGCCACTCCGGCCTGAATTCAACTTGTGAAACTACCCAAAAAAGGAGTCTCCATGAAAGTCCTGATTGCCGACAAGGTATCCGCCAAGATGGTTGCCGACCTGAAGTCGCTGGGGTGCGACGTTACGCTCGACGCGGACGTGTCCGCCGAGGCATTGCCCGCCGCGATTGCCGGGGTGGAAATCCTGATCGTGCGCTCCAAGCAGGTCACCGCCGCGACCATCGAAGCCGGCGCCTCGCTCTCGCTGATCATCCGCGCCGGCGCGGGGGTCAATACCATCGACATCAAGAAGGCCAGCGAGAAAGGCGTCTATGTTGCCAATTGCCCGGGCAAGAACACCGATGCCGTCGCCGAACTGGCCATCGGCCTGCTGATCGCCGCCGACCGCCGCATCCCCGACGCCCTGATCGACCTGCGAGCCGGCAAGTGGCGCAAAAAGGAGTACGGCAAGGCGCGCGGCCTGAAGGGCCGCACCCTCGGCATAGTCGGCCTGGGCAGCATCGGCTGCGCCGTCGCGCGACGCGCGCAAGGGCTGGACATGAACGTCATCGGCTGGTCGCGCAGCCTGACGCCAGCCAAGGCCAAGGCGCTCGGCATCGGCTATTGCGCCACGCTCGACGAACTGGCCGGGAATGCCGATGCGGTCAGCGTCCACCTCGCCTTGTCGAAGGATACGCGCGGCCTGATCAACGCCGCCTTCTTCGAGCAACTGAAGAAGGGAGCGTTGTTCGTCAATACCGCACGCAGCGAAGTTGTCGACTGCGCAGCACTCAAGGCCGCACTGGTTGGCGGCAAGATTCGCGCCGCGCTCGACGTTTTCGAGAACGAACCGGCCGGCGGCGAAGCCCCGTTCGCCGATGCCGAACTCGCCGGCCTGCTCTCGGCCGCCGCGCCGCACATCGGCGCCTCCACCGATCAGGCTGAGGAAGCCATCGCCGAAGAGACCGTGCGCGTAGCCAAGACCTTCCTCGAAACCGGCAAGCCGGCCAACGCGGTCAATCCGCGCAAGTTGCACACCGGCGTCCCGCTGGTCATCCGCCACTACAATCGCGTCGGCGTTCTGGCCAGCGTCCTGCACGAACTGAGGAACGAAGGCATCAACATCGAGGAAATGGAAAACACCATCTTCGAGGGCGAGCAGGCCGCCTGTTGCTCCCTGGTGCTCGACAGGAAGCCGTCCGACACGCTGCTGCAACGGATCGGCGCGGCGGAAAACGTCATTCAGGCCGTTCTGAAGTAGTCTTTGGAACAGGTCGAGGCACGCTCTCACCACACGGCTTGAGCGTGCCTCGATCCTTTATTTTCCTGCGAGCGCTGCAGCGATGGCCTCGCCGACCTCCGTCGTGCTCGCATTGCCTTGCAGATCGGGCGTCACCGGGCCTTCCACGAGTACCTTCTCGATGGCGCTGACAATCGCGTCGTGCGCCGCCCGATAGCGGACATCGCCGTTGCCGAGGAAGTCGATCATCATCGCCGCCGACCAGATCATGGCGATCGGATTCGCGATTTTCTTGCCGTAGATATCCGGTGCCGAACCATGAACCGGTTCGAAAAGCGACGGAAAGGTGCGATCGGGGTTCAGATTGGCTGACGGAGCGATGCCAATCGTCCCGGCGCAGGCCGGCCCGAGATCAGAGAGGATGTCGCCGAACAGGTTGGAAGCCACGACGACGTCGAAGCGCTCCGGACTGAGCACGAAGCGCGCAGACAGGATATCGATGTGGTACTTGTCCTTGCGCACCTCGGGATAATTCTTCGCCATGGCCTCGAAACGCTCGTCCCAGTAGGGCATGCTGATGGCGACGCCGTTCGATTTGGTGGCCGACGTCAGGTGCCGCTTGGGTCGATTGTTCGCCAGTTCGAACGCGTATTTCAGGATCCGGTCGACGCCCTTTCGCGTGAAGACAGCCTCCTGAAGCACGGTCTCGCGTTCCGTGCCCTCAAAGAGGCGTCCGCCGATCGCCGTATATTCGCCTTCGGTGTTCTCGCGCACAATCATCATGTCGATGTCGCCAACCTTGCGATTGGCCAGCGGGCATGGCACGCCGGGCATCAGGCGAACCGGCCGCAAGTTCACGTACTGGTCGAAATCGCGCCGGAATTTGAGCAACGACCCCCACAGGGAAATATGATCGGGAACCTTTTCAGGCCAGCCGACCGCCCCGAAAAAGATCGCGTCGAACGACCGGAGTTGCTCGAACCAGTCATCCGGCATCATCTTTCCATGTTGCAGGTAGTAATCGCAGTTGGCCCAATCGAATGGGGTCAACGCGATATCGATATCGAACTTGCGCGCCGCGGCTTCAAGGACACGGATGCCTTCGGGCATGACTTCGTTGCCGATACCATCACCGGCGATGACGGCGATCTGATGAGTTCTCACGGTTCTTCTCCAAGTTGTGCTGGGTGCGACAAGCATACGGAAATCGCAACGATTTATAATCCGTCAATCTGTGACACGAATGAACACGAAACGTGAACAATAAACCACTGCTCGAAGACCTGCGACTATTCTGTGCCGTCGTCCGCCGGCGCGGATTTGCGGCGTCGGCGCGCGAATTGGGAGTTTCCAACGCGCTCATCAGCAAGCGCATTGCCATCCTGGAGGGAGTGCTTCAGACCAAGTTGCTGCACCGGACAACCCGCAGCGTCAACCTAACTGAACAAGGGGATATCGTCTATCGGCGAGCCCAGCGTATCCTGGACGACGTCGACCGGATGAGCGAGGACGCGTCGCACGTAAAAGCGAGCCTGAGCGGAAAACTGCGCCTATGCACGAGTTCGGGATTTGGCCGCAACCGGCTCGCCCCGGCGATCTCCGAATTTGCGCGAAAATACCCGGGACTCGAGATTCAGCTCGAACTGCTTGATCGGCCGGTTGATCTGGTGGGTGAGGGATTCCAACTGGGCATCCAGATCGGAAGAGCAAGGGATTCGAATCTGATTGCCCGGCGTATTGCGCGCAATGTGCGCGTCATTTGTGCTGCCCCCGCTTATTTGGATCGCTTCGGAACACCGGCCGCATTGAGCGAACTTGCCCGGCATAGTTGCATCGAAATTCGCGAACGGGACCGGGACTTCGGCCACTGGACGCTGCAAGGCCCCAACGGAATCGAAGCGGTGAGGATCAGCGGACCGTTATCGGCAAGCAACGGCGAAATCGTGCATCAATGGGCCATCGATGGCCATGGCATAACACTTCGCTCCCTGTGGGATGTCGCCCCCAGCATCGAAAAAGGCCTGTTGGTCAGGATATTGCCTCACTACGCGCAGGACGCCGATGTGTGGGCGGTCTACCCCGATCGGCTCTCCTCTTCGGCCAAGGTGCGGGTGTTCGTCGAATTCCTGGAACGCTGGCTCGACGAGGCCGGAATTTCAAAAGCACGCTGACCTCGCGGCGTCAGTCCGGAAATCCGGTTCCAGCAACCACTCATCTGGGCCGAATTACAAGGCCATGTTCAAGGATGATTGACTGTTCGTCCTTGCTCGCCAGCGCGCGTACGATAGCATTTCCATATTTCGAGTACGGCACCTGTACGGCATGGAGCCAGGGCGCGATCCACGGGTTCATCGGACTGTCGTCAAAACCGACAATCTCGATGGCGTTGACCTCTGCACGCTGCTCTTCCAACCAGCGACGCACTCCATAAGCAATCAGGTCGCTGGTGCAAAACAATCCGTCCGGTAGCCCTCCGCTGCCTGTTATCCGGGCAATTCCCTCATAGCCGATCTGCAAATGATCGAGGACATTTGATCCGAAGACACGATTGTTGACCAGTTCCACCCCCAACGCTGCCAACCCTGCGCGAAATCCGGCCACGCGGTCAGCCGTTGCCGATGAGGCCACGGAACCATGGATCAGGGCCAGATTCGAGCATCCTTTCTGCACCAGCCATGTCGCGACTTCCGCCCCCGCCGCCGCATTGTTCACACCGACAAACCGTCCGCCGCCATAGGGATTGCGCCGATTGACGAACACTAATGATTCCCCTGCCGACACGCAATCGCGGAGCACATCGCTGGCGACCGCTCCAAGCAAGACAAGTCCGCATGCATACTGCGCGCGCATCTCGAGCAGGTATTCGTCCTGCAGCTTTGGGTCATCGTGCGTATCGCACAGCACCATCACATACCCTGCACTGCGCAGGGCCGTCTCCGTCGCTGCAGCGATCGCAGCCATGGACGGATTGAGCATATTGGACGCCAAGACAGCCACAAGCCGGCTCTTGCCCTGACGGAGCGCACGACCGGCGCCCACGGGACGGTAACCCAATTCCAGTACGGCGCGGCGAACCCTGTCGATGGTTTCCTGAGAAGCCTTGTTGGAAACAGAGTTCATCACCCGAGACACGGTCGCGATGGAAACCCCCGCACGCTTGGCGACAGCGGCAATGGAGACGGTGTGTTGCGGCGCTTCCTGATCCGCGTGCTCGTCCGGTTTGTTCATTTCGTGATTTCTTCGTTCAAGGACTTGCAGTTTACTCCAAAAGCCACTAGCATTGGGAAAACGTTTTCCCTGCCCCTGTTTTCTTCAAGCTCGATTCGCAACACCTGACAGGAAGTTGGCCTCAAAAAGGAAAACGTTTTCCTTAGTAGCAAATGGCTTATTGTGGGTTCATGTTCAAGACAACCGGATCGAGGAGGCAGGCATGATCGTCAAGAAGATAGCAAACGGGCTAGTCGCCATGGGCGCCGCCCTGCTGGTAGGAAGTGTTTCCGCGCAGGAACTCGTCGTATGGCACGACCTCGGGGAGAACGGAATCACGTGGTTCCAGAAAATGAGCGCGGAGTTCGCCAAGGTCCGTCCGGGGGTGACCGTCAAGTCCATCAGCTACCCCACGGACCAATGGTTCGGTCGCGCCATATCGGCCATCAATACGGACACCGCTCCTGATCTAATCTACAACAACTACGAGCGGGTCATCCGCGTGGCCGATCAGACCGGAAAACTTATGGACCTTAAGCCCGTTCTGGCCCAAGTCGGCGACAAGGCTTTTCTGAGCGAGGACGATCTCCGGGTCGCTGTGCATGGCCCGAAGATGATTATCCTGCCGATCCAGCGCGTCCAGATGGGATTTGGCGTGCGCAAGAGCTGGCTAGAGAAAGTCGGCGAAAAGTTCCCGGCGACCTGGGCTGACGTGCAGCGCATCGCCGTCAAATTCCGTGACAACGATCCCGATGGCAGCGGCAAGAAGAACACGTTCGGTTTGGCCCTCGAAGCGGCCAAGCCTCGCGACCTGGTCCATATCATCGACCTGTTCATGTTCGGATCGGGACTTCGGCACACGATCATCGATCCGCAGGGGAAAATCGTTGTCGATGAACCGGCCCACGCCAAGGTTCTCGAAGAAGTACTGAAGGCGTTTACGGAGTATCGCTATGTTGCGCCGGACACGATCAATCACTCATTCAGCGAGATGTACCAGGTCATCGAAGGTGGACGCGCCGGAATGTTCCGCGTGGGCGACTGGAACGTGAAGAAATGGGATACCCAAGCCATCAAGGGGGACTTTCTTGTCGGACCATGGCCCAGCTTTGACCCGGCAAGAAAGAATGCGGTAGTCATCGGCGGCATGCGCGGCGTGGCTGTGCCAGAGAATTCGCCGAACAAGGCGCTCGCCATCGAGTTTGCCAAATTCATGTTGAGCAAGCCCGCCCAGCAAGCATCACTGGACACCGTTGGTTCAGCCGTGCGCAGCGACCTCGACGTTTCGGCGTTGTCCGAGCGCCAGAAATTCTTTGCAGTTCCAAGCGGCCCACTGAACGCCTACGACTTCCCTGAAGCGACGCATGCGTTTTATCCGGAACTGGAAGCTGCCTATCACCGCAAATTGCTCGGCGCATTGAGCAAGCCGCCGGCCAACTGGAGGGTGTTCATCTCCGAAACAGCCAACGAGATGCGTGACCTTACCGCAAAGCTTGCCGCCAAGAAGTAAATCCACTCGGACCGCTTGCCGGGTTTCGTTCAAAGGCAAGCGGTTCGTGACGACGCCACCTCACGGAAGACCGTCAGGAAAACGCTTGCAATGACAACGTACAAATCGACGCCGTCCGGGCAGGGGATCTTTTACCTGTTCGTGCTGCCCTTTGCCGTATTAACGGCCGTATTCGGGGTCTGGCCGATCATCCTGTCCATCGGTGTTTCGTTTACCGCCTCGTCCACGGCACTCAAGCCCAACCCGACGTTCGTCGGCATGGCAAACTATCTGGCCATCCTGGCCGATCCGGTGTTCCTGGCATCACTCAGGGGAACGCTGATTTATACCGCGCTAGCGGTCATCAGCACGATCGGACTATCTCTGGTCTACGCCCTGTTCTTAAATTCCGCGCTGATCTCCCGTGGCCGAGCGTTATTCAAGCTAGCCATCTTCCTGCCCGTAGTCACGCCGGATATTGCCGGATATGTTGTATGGCGCTGGCTCTATGATCAGAGTTTCGGAGCATTGAACGAAATCCTGCGCGCGGTCGGCCTGCCCGCCTTCGGCGGTCTGGCCTTCGAATCGACCGCAATGATCTCCATTCTTGTCGCCGAGCTCTGGCATCACGTGGGCTTCTACGTGGTCATTTTCCTCGCAAATCTCGCGCTCTGCGACAAAGGCACGGCCGAAGCGGCTGAAATCGACGGTGCCAATGCCTGGCAGAAATTCTGGCACGTCACATTGCCTGAATTGAAGCCGGCGTTGATGGTCAATAGCGTCTATGCGCTGATCCAGTACCTGAAAACATTCACGGTCGTGGCCGTAATGACCAAGGGCGGGCCGAACGACTCGACCAACTTCATCAGCTATTACGCGTACCAGCTGTTCGACCAAGGAAGGTATGGCGAGGCGACGGCCATGGCGACCATACTCTTTGCAATCGTGATTATCCTGGCACTCGGCATGATGCGGGTCCAGGAGCGTGGAGCGAAGACATGAAACACGCCCTCTGGCTAAAGGTCGCGGCCTACGGCTTTGCCATTGTCATCAGCCTGATCTGCCTGTATCCCTACTATTGGATGCTTGTCAGTTCCTTCCGCGACACGCAGTCCATCCTGTCACACCCGCTGAAATTGTGGCCGGAGAGCATCAGCCTCGATGTCTTGAAGGAAATCGCGACTGTTGGCGGCACCCCTCTCTGGGTTTACGTCATGAACTCGGTGTTCATCACAACAGCCTCGACGTTCGTCGGAACGCTGGTGACGGCATTGGGCGCCTACGCGCTCGTGCGCCGCGCAGAGTCTCCGTTCTTCAAAGCACTGCGCATGGGCTTTCTCGTGACGATCATGTACCCGTACATGCTGCTCGTCATTCCCGTCTACATCGTGATGTACAAGCTGGGATTGCTGGGCACCTACAGCGGAATCATTCTTTTCCTGGCCCTCGGTCCAATTCAGTTCTTCCTGTTCGAACAGTTCTTCCGATCTGCCCCGAAATCAGTGATCGAGGCGGCCGTTATCGATGGCGCCAGTGAATTCCAAGTGCTCTTCGGAATCGTCCTGCCCCTCGCCATGCCGGTCGTCGCCACATCGGCGATCATCACCTTCCTGCTGAACTGGTCGCAATGGCTTCCCGTACTGGTGGTGTCCCGCTCGCCGGACACCTATACCCTGCCCGTCGCGCTGATGACGATCAGCGGCGAACTCGGTGTCAATTTCCAGGGTGTCATGGCCCTTTCGGTGCTGACGACCATACCCGTAACCCTTTTCTTCCTGATCGCCCAGAAACGAGTCATCGCCGGCATGACGGCAGGTGCAGTCAAGGGCTGAACCTACGGAATCACGCATGAATACAAAATCGTCCGATTCACAACTCCAGGCGCGCATTGCCGCCGCTCGTCTTCGTTCTCTCGACTGGTTCGACAGGATGCAGGCGGAAGGGCGCCCCAAAGGCGTCACGCGAATCAGCCCACATCAGGACATCGCCACCTGGCCGGGAATGCTGCTCCCCGGAACGTACAACGCAACGATGGGACGCGCACTGCTCGGTGACCTGAAGCGGTGGACAGCCGCCGAACACAACGAATTGGCTGACTGGCTGCTTGCGTTCCGTCGTCCCGACGGTGTCTTCCGCATCGCCGGCATGGATGACGAGGACGTTTACAAGAAGAAAAACAAGGCCGAAACCTGGCGGTATATCGATTTTCACGTAACCAATTACAGTATCGGCGCGCTCGCCTTTCTCCGTCCGGAAGAAAAGCCCAGGTTGAACTTCATTTTTCCCTGGCTTGATCCCACCTTCCTCAAAGCCTGGCTCGCAGACCGCGACCTGCGCGATCCATGGCAGGAAGGAAACAATATCGTCAATCTATGCAGCTTTCTAATTTTGCTCGGTCCCGAGCATCGCGCACGGGCGGAAACCGCACTCCACGAGATCATGGAGTGGCACTACCGACTGCAGGAACCGGCCACCGGGTTCTGGGGTGTCGGACAACTGTCGGACAAGCTGCGGGCGCTGCATGCCATGGCCGGGTCCATGCACAACTTCCACCTCTGGTACGCCTTGGGAATTGATCTGCCGTACCAGGAAAGAGCCGTGGATTTTGCCCTGGAGCAGGAACCGGAAATCGTCAGCGCATGCATCGACGTCGACCTGGTCGACCTGCTGGCCCACGCGCATGCGCTGATCGACTACCGCCGCACCGACATCGAAGCCTGGCTGAAAGAACTTCTCGCAAAGCTTCTTTCGTTCCAGAGCGACGACGGCGGTTTCGCAGATACGCGCGAGGGCACGTGGCGGCAGGATGGCTGGGTCAGGGGGTATGAGGAGCCACAGGGGATTTCGAACAGCTTTGCCACGTGGTTCCGCTGGATCGCCATCGCCATGATTGCCGATTGCCTTTGGCCTGGCTGGCATGCGTGGAATTTCCGCAGGATGATCGGAATCGGCTATCGCAAGCCATTCTGCCTGGAACCGTCATGAGCGCACGCGAAGAGTTGAAGGATCCGTTCGCCCATCTGCATGACGAGGCATACGCCAGTCCCTATGATGGCAATCCCGCGACGGCCGATACGTTGCTTGCCATGGGTGGGCGCGAGGGCGTATCGCTTAATGGCACCTGGAATTTCACGCTCGATCTGTTCGATGAAGGTCTCCGCCAGAAATGGTTTGCCGACGAACCACTGTCTCCCGAACTTTGGCGCAAACCGCGTGATTACGATGCCGGAGCCGGACAGACGATCACCGTGCCGTCATGCTGGACGACCTGGAAGCCGGAGTGGAAATACTTCGAGGGCGGCGCATGGTACACGCGCACCATCGAATGGCTCCCCTCACCTGAAAGACCCCGCGCATTCCTGCGCGTTGGCGCAGCCAATTACCGGGCACGGGTATTTCTCAACGGTGAGTTCGTCGGATCGCATCGCGGCGGCTCGACGCCTTTCTGCTTCGAACTTACGGAACAACTGCGCCCGGGAGAGAACCGCCTTCAGATCCAGGTCGACAACAGCCGGCATCCATCCCACGTGCCCATGAATCATATCGACTGGTTCAATGACGGAGGGCTGTATCGGGACGTGGATATCCTGCAACTGCCGCCGGTCTTCATCGCGGATGCCACGCTCCAGTTGAAACCGATAAGCGACTTTTCGGCTCTGGATCTCGAGATCACCCTGTCGGACAAGGTTTCCGGTACAGCCAACATATCGATCCCGGAACTGGACGCCACATGGAGCGTAGACATTGTCGACGGAAAGGCGCGTGCAACGCTCGCAGCCTCACCAGTCTTGTGGTCCCCCGATTATCCGAAGCGATACGAAGTAACCTTTGCGTACGAAGGGGACCGCATTGTCGAGCAGATTGGCTTCCGCGAGGTACGCATCGAAGGTACGCGGATACTTCTGAACGGGAAATCCATCTATCTCAAGGGAATCTGTGTTCACGAGGATGACGTGGTCGTCGGCAAGGTTTCCACCGAAGAAGATGTACGTCGCCGTTTTGCCGACGCCCGCGATCTCGGCTGCAATTTTCTGCGCCTTTCCCACTACCCCCACCATGAACACGTCGCCCGGATCGCAGATGAACTGGGCTTTCTGCTTTGGGAAGAAATTCCCGTGTATTGGGCAATCGATTTCGACAGCGACTCCACGCTTGCCGATGCCGGCAACCAGCTTCGCGAACTGATCCGCCGTGATCGCAACCGTGCAAGCGTGATCCTGTGGGGAATCGGAAACGAGAACGCGGACACCGATGCGCGATACCAATTCATGAAATCGCTGGCCACCATCGCGAGGGAGGAAGATTCGAGCCGTCTGGTCGGCGCCGCCTGCCTGATTAACCGCGAGGAATTCCGCATCGAGGATCGTCTTGCCGAGCATCTCGACGTCATCGGCATCAACGAGTACTTTGGCTGGTACGAACCGGATTTCTCAGGGCTGCAAACCTTGCTGGCAAACTCAACCCCGGAGAAGCCGGTCATCATTAGCGAGACCGGTGCCGACGCCAAGTCGGACTTTCACGGTCGCAACGACGAGCTATATACCGAAGAATGCCAAGCCCGCATTTACGCTCAGCAGGTTGCGAGCATTGCCAGCGTCAACTACATCTGCGGCCTGACACCCTGGCTCCTCTACGACTTTCGTTCAGAGCGCCGACAGACAGTCTTCAACCAGGGATTCAATCGAAAAGGTCTCATTGCCGAGAACAAAAAGACCAGAAAACAGGCCTTTGACGTCCTGGCGAAGTTCTATCACTCCTACGAGAGAAAATAGGCACATCATGGCATCCGTTGAACTCAAACAGGTGTTCAAGTCCTACGACGGAAAACACAACGTCATTCACGGGATCGACCTGGAGATCCAGCACGGCGAGTTTGTCGTCTTCGTCGGCCCGTCGGGCTGTGGGAAGTCGACGCTCTTGCGCATGGTCGCCGGGCTCGAATCGATAACCGGCGGTGAAATCACCATTGACGGCAAGCGCGTCAATGACGTACATCCCCGCCACCGCGACATTGCTATGGTTTTCCAGGATTACGCGCTCTATCCGCACAAGACGCTGTACGAAAACATGGCGTTTGGACTCCGGTTGCGCAAGACCCCGGAGGACGAAATCCGCAAACGCGTCATGGAAGCCGCCCAGTTGCTTCGGATCGATCACATGCTTGAGCGGAAGCCCTCGGCCCTTTCCGGCGGTCAGCGGCAGCGCGTGGCCATCGGCCGGGCCATCGTGCGACAGCCGAAGGTCTTCCTTTTCGACGAACCCCTGTCGAACCTGGACGCCCAGTTGCGCAATGAAATGCGGGGCGAAATAAAGAAGCTGCACCAGCGCCTCGGCGCCACAATCATTTACGTCACTCACGACCAAGTCGAAGCCATGACGCTCGCTGACCGGATCGCCGTCCTTAGCGGAGGCCACAAGATGCAGTACGGTTCGCCAAAGGCAATCTATAACACCCCCGCTGCCTTGTTTGTCGCGGGATTCACCGGCTCGCCGCCGATGAATCTTTGTGATTGCGAGTTCGCCGACGGGCAGGCAATCTTCGGTGACACGTCCGTCCGGTTGCCGGACACCCTCACGCGCAAACTGAACGGGCGTTCCAAAGTCAAGTTCGGCATACGGCCTGAAAACATTTCGCTTACGCCCCAGGCGGACAGCGTGGCCGTCACGGCTAACGTCGTGATCACGGAACCGCTTGGTGCCGAGACACTCGTCACCTTCCAGGTCGGAAATATCGAGTTGGTGGCTCGCTGCCCGGCCGACTTCGACACCCCGCCAGGAGCAGGACACGAGATTCACCTCTCGCGACAACACATGCATGTATTCGACGCAGAAACGGGGCTTGCGCTCGGCCGGGGAGACCTTACGGCATGACAGTCATAGATATTTTCGCGCCCCCCACAACAGGGAACTCAGACCGGCCAGCGATCTGATAGACGACGGGGGACTGGGCACTCCTCGCCCGGAGGAATCGACCGCTTTGACCGACAATCAGAGTTTCAGATTCATCCCGAAGCTGACTCCCAGGTAGACTTCGCGGAGAAACAATCCGAGCGAGATGATCATCGCGCTCATGGCGAGGATGAAGGAAATCGCCACGCCTCGCGCCACATCGACGGAAATCAGGGCACCGAGAAACGCGCCGGCCACGACGATACAGATCAGCAGCGCCGCAAGCACCGCAAACAGGATAGCCAGATAAATCAAACGACTGCGCCGGATCAGCAGTCTCAGTTCTTCCTT
Organism: Candidatus Accumulibacter sp. UBA704; assembly: GCA_002304785.1. GTDB lineage: Bacteria > Pseudomonadota > Gammaproteobacteria > Burkholderiales > Rhodocyclaceae > Propionivibrio. Next base: position 63,759 of record DBMG01000040.1, read on the forward strand.
GAGGTTTTCCGGTGGCGTTTCCCCCGACTCCTTGATTCGATCCTGCATGACTCGCCGACGATCCACGACGCGCACAAGGCGCGTATTCATGGCATTGACCATCGTGGCAATGGCCGTCAGCAGGAAGACCGGGGCTACGGCCAGACGAATCACTTCCGAAATGGCCATGATGTGAGTTTGGGCATTCGCCAGCTGACCTGCATCCATACGAAATCCTCATTTGAACAGTGGCCTCACCATACTCGGCTCGCACGCAAAATGGTAGCCCGCATTGACCGCATCTCGAAAGCAGACGAGTGGCCTGATCCGGTAACAGAAACGCAGTCCGTTCGATGCATAATTGCGCTCTTTTGCTTGGGGCGAGGGGGCACTTAATGCAGAATAACCGTGCCGTCCATCTAATCGTTTCGAGCCAACCGGAAAATGAAAAAGACGTTCTCGCTGCTGTCCCTGGTGGTTATAACTGCCGCCTGTTCGATGCTGCTCGGCGGATGCGGCCGCGGGCAGGAAAAGCCTGCCGCTTCCGTGCCAAAAACCGCCGTCACCCTGCTGCACTATTTCTCCGGCTCGTTGAGCGGCGGCATCAACGAACTGGCGAATGAGTTCAACAGCAAGAACCCGCAGTACGAACTCAAGGCCGTGTCGCTCGACCACGAGGCGTTCAAGACCAGCATCTACGACACGCTCAAATCGGGCAATCCGCCCGACTTGTATTCGTATTGGGCGGGCGCCCGTACCGCATCCATCGTCGACCAACTCGAACCGCTTGACGACATCTGGCAGCAGGCCTCATTGGACAAAAGTTTCCCCGCGGCCATCACGAAAGCGGCGAGCGAGTATGGCGGCAAGAAGTACCTGATTCCCATCACGCAGCATTACGTCGCATTTTTCTACAACAAGAAGGTCTTCGCGGCACACGCCATCAAGCCGCCGGCCACCTGGGACGATTTGCTGTCGGCGTGCGCCACGCTGAAAACCGCCGGCGTGACGCCGATCTCATTGGGCGCCCGCGACAAATGGCCGGCCCAGTTCTGGTTCGACCTGATCCTGTTACGCACCGCCCCGACCGAGTTTCGACAGGCCCTGATGACCGGTGCTGCCCGATTTGACGATCCTCGCGTCTTGGCGGCATTCGCGCGCTGGAAAACGTTGATCGACGCCGGTTGCTTCAACCGTACCCCGCACCCCAACGATCTCGCGTGGGACAGCGGAGCCAACGAGATGATCTTCCGCGGCGAAGCGGCCATGACGCTGATGGGCACGTGGACGATTGGCCAATTCGAAAACGCGGGACACAAATGGCGCGCCGGCGAGGACTTTGACTTTTTCCCATTCCCGGTCATTGACCGAGACATTCCGCTGGCGGCGCTGGGCGTCGTTGACGGCCTGGTCATGCCCAAGCGCGGTGCCAATCCGGTGGGGGCGAAAGCGGCCTTGCAGCACATGGCGCAAATCGACTCCCAGAAGGCTTTCAGCCGGGGCTCCGGAGCGTTGGCGCCGAACATCCGGGTCGAAGACGGTTTTTACAGCGACATCCAGCGACGCGTGCGCGAAGAGATCGCCAAGAGCACAAGCTTTACCTTCAATTTTGACTTATCAACTCCGCCGCCCGTGGCCAACCTGGGCTTGGACGCATTTTCCGAGTTCCTCGCGTTTCCCGGCTCCTACCCGCAAATCGCCCGATCACTCGCCGATGCTGCGGAAGCGTATTTCAAGTCGATCAACACGCCCCGCTGAGATTCCATGGATCTTTTCGCCAATCGCAAGCTCAGGGAGAAAATCGGACGGAGCTTTTCCGGCCTGATCCTGCTGATCGCCCTGAACGCAGGCGTTGCCGTGCTCACCGCAACCCTCGTTTCCAACCAGATTGATCGGCAACAGGAAACGGCGCGCATTCTTGACGACATCAATATGGTCAATAGCGCATTGGGCCGCTACGCCCAAACGCCATCGCGCGATGCGGCCAAGGATATATTCCAGAGCCTCGACCGGGTCCGCCAACAAACCGAACGCACTGTTGCCGAAGGCACGGAGCTATTCTCCTTGCTGCCGCTGATCGACGACTATCGTCTGCTTTTCCACAAATTCGTCGCGGAAGCAGACCAAAGAGCCGCCCTCGAAAGCCAGATCGACGTCTTGCAACAGCGCATCAGCGCCGGACTGAAATCCGTCTTGCCGCATCACGGCGGCCTGAGCAACCACGCCGTGTACGAAGACCTGATTGGCTATGTCATCGACCTGCAATGGCTGCATCAGGAAATTCTGGCCCGCACTCCGCATCCTCCGGCCGGCATCTTCGACCAGACCCGCCGTTCCATGATGCGAGTGCGACAATCGGTGCTGAGCGAAGTGCGCGAAACCGAAACGCAGCGGCAGTTCTACCGCATCCTGCGCGATACGGACGACTATTTGACGACCATCGAGAAGTTTCTCCATCTGAAGCAATCTAGTAGCCAGACAGCAGAAACCCTGAGCCATCTGTCCAAGGAGCTGGAGACCACAACCGCCGCGATCGGCAAGACCACGCAAGACGCGATGCGCCGGCAGCTCTCGCATGCCATTGCGTTCATGGCTTGGATCTTCCTGGCATCGCTGGTGGGGGCCGTCGTTCTGGCCCGGAGGCTGACGGGCGAAATTCTTCGGCCGATACACGAACTCATCAATACGACCCGGGCAATCGCACAGGGCCAGCTTGCCCAGCGGGCGGCCGTGGAAACGAAGGACGAAATTGGCGATCTCGCACAATCGTTCAACCAGATGGCAGACAGCCTGCAGGAATCGCACGAACATCTCGAGCAGCGCATCGCCGAAAGAACGCAACAGTTGAGCGCTTCGGAACAAAGATTCCGCGACATCGTGAATACCACCAACGGGATCGTCTGGGAAGCGGACGCCCAGACGTTCACTTTTACGTTCGTCAGCCAGAAGGCCGAAGATATTCTGGGCTTTCCTCTTGCAGACTGGCGCAAGCCCGGTTTTTGGGTCGATCACATGTACCCCGAGGACAGGACCTGGGCGCCAGAGTTGTGCGCGTCCAGCACGCGCCGCCTCGAGCCCCACACCTTCGAGTATCGCTTCATTGCCAGGGACGGCCGCACAGTCTGGCTGCAGGATATCGTCACCGTCGTCGAGGAAGACGGAGCGCCGCGCTGGCTACGCGGCATCATGATCGACATCACTGCGACCAGACAGGCCGCCGAGGAATACCACCGGGTAGCGCAGAATTACCAGATGCTGTTCCGGGAAATGCTCAACGGCTTCGCCCTGCACGAAATCATCTGCGACGACCAGGGTGCGGCGGTCGACTACCGTTTTCTGGCTGTCAATCCGGCCTTCGAGCGCATGACCGGACTTGCCGCGCAGGCCGTTGTTGGCCGCACGGCACGCGAGGTTCTGCCGCAACTTGAACCATACTGGATCGATATCTTCGGGAAAGTCGCTCTCACCGGAGATCCGGTCTTCTACGAGAACTATTCCGCGGATCTCGACAAGCACTTCGACGTAATGGCCTTCCGCGCGGCGCCAAACCAGTTCGCCTGCATCATTCAGGACATCACGGAACGCAAGCATTCCGAGGAAAAGATCAAGAATCTCGCGTTCTTCGACCAACTGACCGGGCTGCCCAACCGGGCCAGCCTCACGGAACGCCTGGCACAAGCACTGTCCATCGCCGAGCGTAACCGCACCCGTCTGGCCCTGATGGTCATCGACCTCGACAATTTCAAGGCGATCAACGATACGCTGGGTCACCTGATGGGGGACAAGCTTCTTGCACAAGTCGCGTGCCGGCTCACGCAATGCGTGCGCCACAGCGACCTCGTGGCACGTCTTGGCGGCGACGAGTTCGTCGTCGTCCTGTCCGAAATCGACCAACCGACCGACGCCGCCAATGTCGCCGACAAGTTGGTCGCAACGGTATCGGAACCCTATCAGATCGGGGAGAAAGAGCTGCACAGCTCCCCCAGCATCGGAATCTGTCTCTACCCGGACGACTCGACCGAGGCCGACGAAATACTGAAGAAGGCCGATGTCGCGATGTACCAGGCCAAGGCGAGCGGCAAGGCCAATTTCCAGTTCTTCAAGGAAGCCTTCCAGCTTGAGGTGGAACGCCGGCAAGCACTCGAAGCCGACCTGCGGCGCGCCGTCGAACAGCACCAGTTTGTCCTGCACTACCAACCCCTGTTCGACTTGCGCGCCAATCGCGTTTGCGGCGTCGAGGCACTGGTACGCTGGCAACACCCCGAGCGCGGCATGGTGGCCCCCGCGGAATTCATCCCGATGGCCGAGGAAACCGGGCTGATCGTCGCTCTGGGCGATTGGGTCCTCGAAGAAGCCTGCCGGCAAACGGCAGAATGGCACGCCCGAGGGCTGAAGCATATCCACGTCTCGGTGAATCTCTCTCCGGCGCAGTTCGGCGACCCGGAACTGCCGGACCGAATCGGAACTGTGCTGTCAGACACCGGACTCGCCCCGGAGTATCTGGGTCTGGAAATCACGGAGTCGATCGCCATGGCCTCGCCGGCGGAAACAGAGAGGATCATCAGGCGCATCGCCGAAAAGGGACCACGTTTCTCGATCGACGATTTCGGAACGGGCTACTCCTCGCTCGCCTACCTGAAGCAGTTCCCGATCCAGACGCTCAAGATCGACCGATCGTTCGTCACGGACATTGAAACCGACGTCAACGCCGCCGACATCTGTGAAGTCGGTTTGCTGCTGGCGCACAAGCTTGGACTGGACGTGGTGGCAGAGGGTGTCGAGACCCAAGCCCAGCGGGAATTCCTTCACGGTATCGGCTGCGAGAAGATCCAGGGGTATCTGATCAGCAAGCCTCTTCCGGCCGAGCAGGCCGAGGCATTCATGAGCTCTTCCACGATTTCTGATGATTTGGGGTAACCGGAAAATGTCACTGAAACTCTTCGGCATCAAGAACTGCGACACCATGAAAAAAGCCTTCGCCTGGCTGGACGCCAACGGTATCGCCTATGAATTCGTCGATTACAAGAAGGCCGGAATCGTACAAAGCCATCTGCCGGACTGGAACCGCCGTGCGGGCTGGAAAGTGCTGCTCAACACCCGCGGTCTGATGTGGAAAAAATTAAGCGACGAAGAGCGCACCGACGTTGACGAAGCGAAGGCCTTGACACTGATGGCAAAATATCCGGCGATGATCAAACGGCCGGTGCTCGACACCGGCAAGACCCTGCTGGTCGGCTTCGACGCCGACCGCTATGCCAAGGAACTGAAACAATGAGCAATATCGTCCAGCGCTTCCTGTTCGACGACCTCGATATCCGTGGCGCCGTCGTGCGCCTCGACAGCGTGTGGGAGAAGCTGATGACCGGACGCGACTATCCGGAGCCGGTGGTTGACCTGCTCGGCCAGATGAGCGCCACCGCCCTGTTGCTGGCCGACAACCTCAAGCAGCCGGGACGCCTGACCATCCAACTGCGCGGTAACGGCCCGGTGTCGCTGCTGGTGATCGACTGCAACGAGCAATTGAATATCCGCTGCATGGCCCACCATGCCGAGAAGATCGCCGCCGCCCCGGCGATCGACCTGCTCGGCCATGGCCAGCTGCTGTTATCGCTCGACATGCCCACCATGCGCGAGCCCTACCAGAGCGTGGTGCCGCTCGACGGAAAGAGCATTGCCGAAGTCTTCGAGCACTACCTGCAGCAGTCGGAACAACTGGCCTCCCGCTTCTACCTCGCCGCCTCGCCGTCGGGCGCGGCCGGACTTTTCCTGCAGAAGATGCCCTCGACCGACGAGCGCGACCCGGACGGCTGGGCACGCGTCGAAGCGCTGGCCGCGACCGTAAAGACCGACGAACTGCTCGGCCTGACGACCGAGAGCCTGTTGACCCGGCTGTTCCACGAGGAAACCGTGCGCGTGTTCGCCGCTCAACCGGTGACCAACGATTGCCCGCAGGACTGGGACAAGGTGCGCAACATGCTGCTTGCCCTGGGGCGCGAGGAAGTCTATGCCAGCGTCAAGGAGCACGGGGCCATCGTCATTCACGACGAACTCTCCAACCACGAGTATCGCTTCACCAAGGCGGCCATCGACGACCTGTTCAGCCGCACCCCGGAAACGCCGAAATCGGTCCATTGAGCGGCCAATCCGCATTCGGGTTATCGCGCCGAAAGCATACGCAATCGGGTTAGAATGCCTGCGGCATTCAATGCAGGACGTCGGCAACGACACTTCGGAAACGGGCGGCTCACGCCAGGCCGCAATCAACCAAGGAGATCGATTTGGCTCAAAAAAATGTGACCGTCGCCGCCGCCGCGGTGGCCGCTGTAATTGCCGCCGCAGTTCCGGCGTCGTCATGGTATCTGGGCAAGCAGATCGAAGCGACGCATGCCGAAATCGATGCCAAGATCGCGGCGATCCCCTATCTCAAGCTTGTCCGGCACGACTACGAGCGTCGCTTGTTCGATGCCGACGAAGTCATCACCATCGAGATTCCTGTCGCCATGTTCCGCATGCCGTTTGAACAGGACAAACCTGCGGGAACAGCCGAAAACCAACCGGATGCCCACCCGGAAGCGAAAGCGCCGCAACCACAGCCTCCGTTGCGCTTTACGGTAAAAAGTTCCATCCAGCACGGGCCGCTGCCCGGGTTCAAGACGTTTGCCGCCGGCCGCGCCACCACGGTCATCGAATTCGACGAGGCGCTCCAGAAGAAGCTGGCCGAGGCCTTCGGAGGCAAGCCCGCCCTGGACATCCAGACGCTTTACGACTTCCAGGGGGGTGGCCGGGGAACGCTGAAGAGCCCGCCCTTCAAAATCGTCGTGCCGGGGCAGGCACAAGGCGGCCAAGCCATTCTCTCCGGCGACGGGCTGGAAATGGTCGTCGATTTCACTCGGCACATGGAACAGTACTCGATGCGCGGCGGCGCCCCGCGTTTCGAACTGGGCGAACCCAACGGCCCGCGCATGACGATGACCGGATTGCGCATGGAGAGCCGTCAACAGCGCATGTTTGCGGACGATCCGCTGCTTTATTCAGGATCGCAGCAATTCTCGCTGGCCGAGTTCAGCATCGATCCGGGCCAGGAGAACGGCCCGAAGATCGGCCTGAAGGAACTCAAGTACGACGTGCAGGTGCCGGCCTCGGGCGATTTCATCGACGTAATCGCCCGCATGGGAGCCGGGACGGTGCAGATCGGTGAGCAGAACTACGGACCGGCCAACTATGATTTTTCGCTGAAGCATCTGCATGCGCGCAAGCTGATGGCGCTCAACCGCAGCTTCCTGACGATCTACACGAAGCCCGAAATGCTGCAGGACCAGGCTCGGTTGATGCAGGCCCTGGCCCCGATGAAGGAACAGTTCGTCGCGCTCCTGCTGGACAATCCCGTCCTGTCGATCGATCGCATCAGTTTCCGCATGCCGGAGGGTGAGGCGAAGATCAGCGCCAGCATCAGGCTGGCTGACGTCAAGGCGGAGGATTTTGCCAATCCGATGCTCCTGCCGGCCAAGATCGATGCGACCGCCGACATTGCGCTTCCGGAAAAACTGGTTACAACGTTTGCCGGCGGAAAGGCGGATAGCGAAGAGGAGGCGCAGTTGAGCAGGGAGATGGCCGAACAGACCATCGCGAACGTCGTCCAGCAAGGCTACGCCACGCTCGACGGCGGCCTGCTCAAGAGTCGTATCAGCCTCAAGGCCGGCCAGTTGCTGATCAACGACAAACCGTTCAATCCGATGGCCTTGGCGCAGCAGCAACCTCCGGGAGTGGCGCCGGCGCAATAGCCGGCATACCCGGAGTATCCGGGCTACAATGGACCAGGAATTCGCTGGTTCATTGGCCTGGGCGAGTGATGGATCGATGGGCGTTTTCCGAGTGACTGTTCAGGAATCCGATCGATGCAAACCAGGACCTCTCTTCTCCCCGCAATCGGCTGGCTCGCCAACTACGACCGTTCGTGGCTGAAATCCGATGTCGTCGCCGGTCTCACCACCGGAGCCATCGTCATTCCCAAGGCCATGGCGTATGCCACGATCGCCGGGTTGCCATTGCAGGTCGGCCTGTACACGGCCTTCCTCCCGATGGTCGTCTACGCGCTGCTCGGAACCTCGCGGATGCTCAGCGTCAGCACCACGACGACCATCGCCATTCTCAGCGCGGCCGAACTGGGGGCGGTCATGCAGGCGCATCCGGAACTGAGCGCCGTGACCGCGACGGCAACGCTGGCCTGCCTGGTCGGCCTCATGCTGCTCCTGGCGCGCGTGTTCCGCCTGGGGTTTATCGCCAACTTCATCTCCGACCCGGTGCTCACCGGCTTCAAGGCCGGCATCGGGCTGGTCATCGTCATTGACCAGTTGCCCAAATTGCTTGGACTGCACATCCAAAAATCCGGGTTTTTCGCCGATCTCGTTACCCTCGCCGGGCACGTTCCGGAAACTTCGATGGCGACCCTCGCGGTCTCCCTGGCGACCTTCACCGTTATCGGGCTGCTGGAAAAATTCGCCCCCCGCTCGCCGGCACCGTTGATTGCCGTCGCCAGCGGCATCGTCCTGTCCGCGCTGTTTGGCCTGCAATCCCGGGGCGTCAGCATCGTCGGAGAGATTCCCGGAGGTTTCCCGACACTGACCTGGCCGGACCTCTCGCTTTTCCAAGAGATGTGGGCGACCGCCGCGGGCATCGCGTTGATGAGCTTCACCGAGTCCATCGCCGCCGGCCGCGCCTTCACCCGCCGCGGAGACGCGCGGACGGACTCCAATCAGGAACTGGTGGGTATCGGCGCCGCCAACGCAATCGGCGCTTTGTTTGGCGCCATGCCGGCCGGCGGTGGCACGTCGCAGACGGCGGTCAACCTCAAAGCCGGAGCCCGAACCCAAATGGCCGCACTGGTTACCGCTGCGATGACGGTAGCCACCATGCTGTTCTTCGCCCCGGTCATGGCGGCGATGCCCAACGCCACGCTCGCGGCGGTGGTGATCGCCTACTCCATCGGACTGATCAGCCCGGCGGAAATGGCCGCCATACGGCGCGTCCGCACGATCGAGTTCCGCTGGGCGGTCGCCTCGTGCGTCGGCGTCGTCGTTCTCGGCACCCTGAACGGCATCCTAGTCGCTGTCCTGCTCTCGATGGCCAGTCTGCTGTACCTGGCCAACAATCCGCCGTTGCACATCCTCGGGCGCAAGCCGGGAACCAGTGTTTTCCGGCCGCGAACGGCCGACCATCCGGAAGACGAAACGTTTCCGGGCTTGCTGATCGTTCGTACCGAGGGCCGCATGTACTTCGGAAACGCCCCCGTCTTCGGCGAGAAACTGCGCGCCCTGATCGACAAGGAAAAGCCCGGCGTCCTGCTGTTCGATTGTGGCGGAATCCCAGGCTTCGAATTCACTGCACTGAAGATGCTGATCGACGCGGAGGAAAAGCTGCGCGACCAGGGCGTCAGCCTGTGGCTGGCCGCGCTCAACCCGGAAGCGCTGGACATGGTCCGGCGCACCGCGCTCGCCGACAAGCTTGGCCGGGAGCGCATGTTTTTCACCGTTGAGGATGCTTTGGACGCCTATCAGAAACGCTACGAACGAGGCATTTCGTAGCCTTCCATACGCCGCAGCATTGATAGATGCCGGCACGGTGATGACCGAATCGCCCAACATGCTGAAACATCCGCGTCCGTCGTTGTTGCTCCGCGCAACCCAGGAATGACTTCTCCCTTATTTCCAGGCGCGCCTCGCCCTCGATGAACTCGCCGAGAATGTCAGGAATAAAGCGCCGAGCACGCCGCCTGGGCGGTGTCGGTGTTGGGCAGCGACACACCCATGGCGCGAGCGCTCGACAGGGCCAGGTTGAGGTCCTTCTGATGCAGTTCGATGCGGAAGCCGAGGTTGAAGGGGCGGTTGATCATGCGTTCGCCGTGCACTTCGAGGATCTTCGACGAGGCGAAACCGCCCATCAGCGAGGCGTGCACATTGGTTCTTTGTGCTGAACTCAGCCCATGTACATGCCGCCGTTGACATCGATCACGGCACCGGTGATGAATGCCGCCGAGTCGGACGCGAGGAATGCCACCGTTTCGGCGATTTCTTCGGGTTTCCCGAGCCGTCCGACCGGGATCGCATCGTTGATTGCGACCATCTCGTCATCGGTAAAACCCTTGATGATGTCGGTCTCCGTGGTTCCCGGCGCGACGGTGTTCACGGTGACACCGCTGCGCGCCACCTTTTTCGCCAGATGCCGCGCGAGGCCGACCAGCGCGGCCTTGGACGCGACATACGCCGGCCCGACGCTGACCCCACCGCTGCGTCCGGCCAGCGAGGAAATGAAGACGATCCGACCCCATCCCTGAGCGAGCATCGGCTTGAGCGCCTCGCGCGAAGCGAAGAGCGCGCCCTTGAGGTTGATGTCCAGGACATGATCCCACTCGGTCTCGGCGATGCGGTCATAGGGCGTGTTGCTCAGGATGCCGGCGTTATTCACCAGGATGTCGATTCGGCCATAGCGGGCTACTGTTTCGCCGACCAGACGGACGATATCGTCGACGCAGGCCACATCGGCGCGGACCGCGATCGCCTCGCCTCCCGACCGGCGGACTTCCCTCGCCGCCGCCTCTGCGGCATCGAGGTCGATATCGGCGATCACCGACACAACCCCTCTACCCGCAAACGCAGCAACGATAGCCCGGCCGATCCCCTTGGCGCCCCCCGTAACGATCGCTACCCTGCGGTTGTTCTCCACGATTCTCTCCCTGAATTGTTGGCCTTCAGACGCCCAGCCGCGCGCGACGAAGCAGTTCCGTATCGGTGAAACTGCGCGTCGGCGCATAACCGGGCAGCGGCATGATACGTTCGTGGATGATATCGATGAACCAGTCGGCCTGCGGGAAGAAATGCTCTTCGAGCTCGAAGGCCGGCGTGATCCAGTTGCGGGATCCAAGGACGACGGCCGGCGCGTCGAGATAGTCGAAGCACAGGTCGTTGATGTTGCGCGCCAGATCATTGAGATACGAACCCCGGTCGCAGGCGTCGCTCGCCAGGACAATCCTGCCGGTTTTCTTCACCGACGCAATCACCTTCTCGTAATCGAACGGCACCATCGAACGGGCATCGATCACCTCGGCACTGAGGCCGTGCTTCTCCTCGAGGATCTTCGCCGCCTCCAGCGCCCGGTAGAGCGTTGCGCCGATGGTCAGGATCGTGATGTCCTTGCCGATGCGTTTGACATCCGGTTCGCCAATCGGAACTTCGTAGCTCTCGGCCGGCACGCCGCCGGCATGGAACTGCTCGCCGATATCGTAAAGCCGTTGGCTCTCGAAGAAGATGACCGGGTCGCCACCGTTGAGCGCCGCCGCCATCAGCCCCTTGGCGTCGTAAGGCGTCGCCGGGAAGACGACCTTGAGGCCGGGAATCTGGGCGCACAGAGAAGTCCAGTCCTGCGAATGCTGGGCGCCGTACTTGGAGCCGACCGAGACGCGCACGATCACCGGCAGCCTGAGGATGCCGGCGGACATGGCCTGCCATTTGGGCAACTGGTTGAAGACTTCATCCCCTGCCCGGCCAAGGAAGTCGCAGTACATCAGTTCGACGACGACGCGGCCGCCGCACATGGCATAGCCGACGGCTGAACCAACGATAGCCCCTTCGGCGATCGGGGAGTTGAACAGGCGGTGGTAGGGCAGCGCTTCGGTCAACCCGCGATAGACGGCGAAGGCCCCGCCCCAGTCGCGGTTCTCCTCGCCGTAGGCGATCAGTGTCGGGTCTTCGTAGAACTTGTCGAGCAGCGCTTCAAAGATGGCGTCGCGGTATTGGTAAACCTTGTTCTTGGACACCGGCTTGCCCCCCGCGTCGAAGGCGAAGCGTTCCTTTTTGGCGATGGCCTGCACGCGCGGATTCTGCTCCTTGGGCATCAGCACGTCCGGCGTGCGCCCTTCCATCCTGGCGATGCGCTGGCTGGAGAACATGATGTCCTCGATGGCGCGCGGCTCGGCATTCAAGTTCATTCGCGGCGAAATGACCGGGTCGACGGCCATCTGCACGGCGTTGGTGACCGTTTCGACGATGCATTCGTCAAGTGCGGCAAATTCATCCTCGCTCGCCACCCCGGCAGCAACGAGCTGGTTGCGGTAGGCAACGATCGAGTCTTCGGCCTGCCAGGCGGCCTTTTCTTCCGGGGTGCGGTAGGAGTCGGCATCGGACGGCGAATGGCCGGAGTAGCGGTAGGTCAGCGTATCCATCAGCACCGGGCCACGCTTGGCCTTGAGTATCTCGAGCTTGCGCCCCATGGCTTCAATGACGGCCAGCGGGCTGTAGCCGTCGACGCGCTCGGCGTGCATCTGCTCGGGATTCACCCCGGCGCCGATGCGTGCCAGAAAGTCATAGCCCATCGTCTCGCCGCGTGTCTGGCCGCCCATGGCGTACTGGTTGTTCATGATGTTGAGCAGGAACGGCAGACCGCCCTGCATGTCGCCTTCCCAGAGGGTGTTGTATTGATCCATCGCGGCCAGCATCAGCCCTTCCCAGACCGGGCCGCAGGCCATCGAGCCATCGCCGATGTTGCAGATGACAATGCCGTTCTTGCGGTTGATCTTCTTGTAGAGAGCCGCGCCGACCGAGATGTCCGCCGATCCACCGACGATGGCGTTGTTCGGATAAACCCCGAAGGGCAGGAAGAAGGCATGCATAGAACCGCCGAGGCCGCGGTGAAAGCCGGTGTCCTTGGCAAAGATCTCGGCCAGCGTGCCGTAGATCAGGAAGTCGATGGCGATGTCCTTCGCCGATTTGCCTTTGCCTTTGTGGAATTCGGCTACCGCCTTGTAGGCGACACCGCCGAGAAAGCCTTCCATCACGGCGACGAGTTCGGATTCGCTGAGTTTGTGGATCGCCGAGAGACCCTTGGCGAGAATTTCGCCATGGCTGCGGTGCGATCCGAAGATGAAATCCTCGGTCGTCAGTAGGTAAGCCTGTCCGACCGAGGAGGCTTCCTGCCCCATCGACAGGTGTGCCGGGCCGGGATTGTTGTACTCGATGCCGTTGTAGGCGTTGGTCGTCTTGATCGAGTACAGCATCGATTCGAATTCGCGGATGAAGCGCATGTCGCGGTAGATGCGCAGGAAGTCGTCCTTGCCGTAGTTCGCCTTCTCTTCCTCGATCGTGCGCTTGTACTGGTTGACCGGGATTTTGCCGAACTCGATGTAGCCGGGGCGCCGCATTTCCTTCGGGCAGATGTGCAGTTGCTTGGTCATTTCAGGTGCCTGTGAGTGAGCATGATGGAATTGGTTAAAGCCGGAAAATCGTCTCGCGGATAATTTCGCTGACGGACGGATGCGGGAAGATGAATTCCTTGATGTCATCGACCTTCATTTCGGTCTCGATCAACATCGCGGCCGTGGTGACGATCTCCGAGGCATAGCTGCCGATCAGGTGGCAGCCGATCATGTTCTTGCGCAACGGGTCGACCAGCACCTTGCAGATGCCGTCGCCGGCAGCGTTCTCGGCCATGTAGCGGCCGCTGTAGTTCATCGGCAGGGTGGCAACCCGGTAGTCGATCGATCTCGCCTTGCAGCTCTCTTCGGTCTCGCCGACGCAGCCGACTTCGGGATTGGTGTAGATGACCGATGGCACCGCCTTGTAGCGCACGATGTCCTTCCTGCCGAGCAGGTTGTTCACGATGACCTCGGCTTCCCGGTAGGCGGCATGCGCGAGCATCCACACGCCATTGACATCGCCGGCGGCATAGACACCGGGGACGTTGCTCTGGCCGCGCTCATCGACGACGATCCGGCCGTTGTCGATTAGTACGCCGAGCGTTTCGAGGCCAAAGCCGCCGGTGACCGGCTTTCGGCCGATCGAAAGAAGCACGCGTTCGGCGGCAATGCGCTGCGCTTGCCCGTTCTCCTCGAATTCGACAGAGCCGTTCGGCAGTCCGGTGACCTTGCACGACATTTTGAAAGTGACGCCCTTCTTCTCGTAGTTCTTCCGGAGGATCGCGGAGATTTCGCCATCGGTCGGCCCGGCGATCTTGTCGAGCATTTCGATGACGGTGACTCTGGAGCCAACGGAGTTGAAGTAGCTGGCCATTTCCAGGCCGATGACGCCGCCGCCGACGATGACCAGGGATTCGGGAATGCTCTCGAGCGCGAGGATTTCGCGGTTCGTCAGGACGAAGCCGTTCTCGAGACCTTCCTTGGCACCCGGGATCGGCGGAATGATGGCTTCGGACCCGGTGGCGATGATCAACTTCGGGGCGGTGAAGACATCCTCGCCGACCCGGACGCGGATCCGCCCTCCTTCGCGCCCGAGGATCTGGCCGAGGTCTTCCTTGACCGTGACATGACTCGCCTTGAGTTGCGACCTGATGCCGGCGACAAGATTGCGGACGATCTTGTTCTTGCGGGCGATGACGGCTCTCTGGTCGATCGCCGCGCCCGTCGTGCTGACACCGTAGTCACCGCCATGCCTGGCGTAATCGAACAGCTTGGCGCTGTGCAGGAGCGTCTTGGACGGAATGCAGCCTTCGTTGAGGCAGACACCGCCGATGAAGCGCTTCTCGATGAGCAGCGTCTTCAAGCCGCTGTGGCCGGCGCGTTCCGCCGCCAGGTAGCCGGCCGGGCCGCCGCCGATGATGATGAGGTCGTACATGCTGAGTGTTGGCCTTTCCCTGTCGTGTTATTGCGTGAGCAGCAATGAGAAGTTCTCGAGCGCCGCGCGCAGATCCTTGAGGAACCGGGCTGCCGGCGCGCCGTCCACCGCGCGGTGGTCGCACGTCAGCGACAGGCTGATGGCGGGGAACGGAACCGCCGTCCCGTTGATGTCCCTCACGGCGGTCGTGAGGCAATTGACGCCGAGAATCGCGGTCTGCGGTGGATTGATCACCGGGGTAAAGGATTCGATGCCGAGACTGCCGAGGTTCGTCACGGTAAACGTGCCATCCTTGAGCTTGTCGGGCGAAATCGTGCCTTTCTGGCATTCGGCCGCCAACGACTTGGCCTGCGCGGAAATCTCCGCCAGCGACAGTTGATCCGCCTTGAAGATCGTCGGCACCATCAACCCGCGCGGCGTATCCACCGCCATACCCAGATTGACGCGATTGAAGTAGACCATCCGGTCGTCGTGAAAATGGGCATTGCAGACACGATGCGCCCTAACGACACGCGATACGGCGTAGAGAATGATGTCGTTGATCGTGATGCCGGCATCGGCAAGCGCGATGCCCAGTTGCTCGCCCATGCCCGATTCCCGGGCCATCTTGAGTCGGGCGCGAAATCCGAGGATATCGGTAGCGTCGAAACTGGCGTTGTAGGTCAGTTGCGCCATCGTGCTCAACGACAGGTTCATCGATTTGGCGATGAGCTTGCGGATGTGGCTGTGTTTTTCCTCGTAAGTGTCGGGAAGATCAGGCGCGTTCTTCGACCGCTCGACGTCGGCCACGCTGACCCGGCCGCCGACGCCCGTTCCGACAATTCCCGCAGCATAGTCTTCGCCAGCGGCGCCGGTGGCGATTCGCCCGCTATCGACGAGCGCCCTGATATCACGCTCGATGACCCGGCCCTTCGGACCGCTCGGCGCCACGGCGCGCAGGTCGGCATTGCTCTTTCTCGCCAAGGTTTTCGCGCGGGGCGAAATGGAAAGACCAGCGACATCGGCGACCGGCTCGGCACGCGCTTCCGCCACCGGAAGTGCGACCGGCACCTCGTTTTCCGCGCCGGAAACCGGCGTGCCGTCCGCGGCTGCGTCAACTCCAGAGGGGACAAACGCACTGATATCCTCGCCCTTCTCGCCAATCACGCAGACATTGGTCAGGCACGGAACATCGTCGCCCTCGGCGAAAAAGACGGCGAGCAGCTCGCCGTCGACTTTGGCAGTCTCGTCGAACGCCGCTTTGTCCGTTTCGTAGGTGAATAGATCGTCGCCGGCCGCGACCCTCTCGCCGACCTTCTTGTGCCACATTCCGATGATGCAGCTTTCGACCGATTGCCCCTGCCGAGGCATGATGACGGCGGTTGCCATTCAGTTGCTCTCCTCGTTTCTCATGTCAAAGCCCCCAGGTTTCCCGCATCCAGGTCAGCCCGCGGCGTGCCGCTTCGTCGCCGGACGGGGCGGGCAAAATTTCCAGCGACACGGCGCCGGCATAGCCGATGTCATCGAGCGTCCGGGCCGCGAGTGCAAAATCGACATTTCCGGCTCCCGGATAGCGTCGGTTCGAATCCGAAAGGTGCACGTGGGTGATCCTGCCGGCGCACTTGCGGAAGGATGCCTCCATGCTTTTGTCCTCGAGGAATATGTGATGCGTATCGAGGAGCAGGCCAATGCCTTCCAGGCCGGGGCGCTTCAGAAAATCAAGCGTTTCGTCCGTCGTATTGAGGAGGTCGGAAAAATAGTAGGCAACGGGTTCCAGGCCCGTCGGCACGCCCTTCCCCATGGCATACGCGGCGACCGGTGCGAGTTGCTCCGCGAGCCGGTCGAGGGTTTCCGGCAGGCGCACCTTGCAGCCGCACTTGCCGCGGATCAGCCCGAGGAATACCACCGCGCCGAAGTGCGCGGCCAGATCGATATGCTCGCGCATCCTTTGCACCGCGCTTGCCCGCACAGAAGGGTCGTCGGACGTCAGGCTCAAGCCATTCAGGCTGTACTCGAGCCCGGTTCCGATGGCGGCGATGCGCATGCCGGTCGTTGCCGAACTGCGTAACAATGACTCAGGATCGATAGCCAGCGGATTGCGGATATGCAATTCGACACAGTCGAAGCCCAATTCCGCCGCCTTGACCATGCCCTCGTGCAGGCCACCCTGAAAAGGCACCGAAGCGCCTTCCCCGAGTATCTCCTGCGAGATGGCGATTCCGTAACGGACTCTTCTCGTCATTCCGCTTCCTTCGCCTCTAGAGGGTGTAGAGCTTCTGCCAGCCAGTTTTGTCGAAACCGTCAAGGGTCATCACCGTGGCGCCGTAGGCATCGAACTGCTCGGGCTTGAGTCCTTCCGGATCGAAAGCAAGCTTGAACTCGGGCAGTGCGCGCCCGACACGCTCGACGGCATCCATGTCGACCGGGTCGTCGATGGCAATGCGCCGCTGGATGCGGCCTTCGGCGTCAGCCTTGATGATTTCCGCCTGGACCTTCGGGTGGATGGTCATATGCACCGTGGCACCGACCAATTCCGACACCTGGCGCGGCGCGCGGAAGGCGGCAGGCATGAGCAGTTGGCTGTAGCCGCGCTCCTTCATGATCGAATAGCAGCGTTTGGTGACCGCGAGCGCTGCCGTTTCGAGGTCGGTGGTCGCAAGACCGGCTTGGCGCTCCTGGTTGAGGACTGCCAGATAGTCCTGCAAGCGGCCCATGACGAGCGCAGCGGTCGAGGGTGCCGGTGCCTTGCCGGCGGCGATGGCACGCTTGATGCCGCGTTCGTTGGCCTCTGCCGCGGCGAGAATCTGCGGAATGGAAACGCAGACGGTCGGCGTCGTGGGGATGCCGTCGGCGGCCAGTTCCTCGAGCACCTGGATACCCGAAGCCGTGCCGGGAATCTTGACCATGACGTTATCGCCCCACGTCGAGATCGTCTTCCCCATCCGGTACATCGCCGCGCCGTTAGCGGAGATTCTCGGCTGCACCTGCGAACGGATGTAGCCGACCTTCTTGCCGCTCACGTCGTACAGAACGCGAAGTTTGCGTGAAATGCTGCGCACGACGACCCCGAGCAGTTCCACCACCCGATCGTCGCCTGCTGCCGTTGCGGGAATGGCGGCCACCGCGTCCCGATAGAGTTCCGGCTGGACCGTGAGCGCTTCGTAGGTCAGCGGCGGGTTGGATGTGCATCCGATCGCGCCGCTGTCCAGCGCCGCTTCGAGGTCCGCGGTAAGCGCGGAATCATTGCACCATTGCGTCGGCGTATTCTTCGCCATCCAGTTCAGGTATTCATGCTTGACCATCGGTTGTTCCCTCCCTTGAGTTCAGATAGATGCACGGCGTGTTTCACGACACAGCAAAGCCTACGGGCGGCTTGCGGGCTCGGCATCCTTGAATCGCACAACGTTGTCCACTTTTCTAAGATCAACGCGAAAAACACCCGTCGCAACTCCTGCACGATGCATTTGCGTAATCGAGTTCTGGCAATCCTCGGCACGAGAAACCCCACCCTGAAAGAACGGGGTGGGGTTCGCCAAAGATGGAGTCGGAGTCGGCAACACTTTCGCGATGCTGCCGGAGGATTACTTGAAGTCGATGATCCGTTTGATGTTGGCTTCGCCGAATTCCTTGTTGTACACAACATAGGCTGGCGCAACAGCCTTCTGGAAGATGCTCTTGTCGACTTCGGTGATGACCTCGACGCCATTCTTCCTCATGAAGTCGACGCCCGTAGCCTCGTCGTCATTGACCTTCTTGCGGCAAGCGGCTTGGGCGATCTTGGCAGCTTCGTTGAAGGCGGCCTTGTCCGCGTCGCTGATCTTGTCCCAGACGCCCTTGTTGAAGATGAGCAAAGCCGGGGAGTAGACGTGACCATCCAGGGTGACGTATTTCTGCACGGTATACAGCTTGCTGGCGAGGATTACCGGGAT
>DBMG01000040.1:82289-86644 GCA_002304785.1 Candidatus Accumulibacter sp. UBA704
TTGAAGGCTTCCATGTGCACCTTGTTTTCCATGGTGCGGATCTTCAGGCCCTTGACGTCTTCCGGACCTTTCACCGGACGCTTGCTGTTGGTGATGTGGCGGAAGCCGTTTTCCATCCAGCTGATGGCCACCAGGCCCTTGGCCGGGAACTTGGTGAGGATGTCCTGGCCGATCGGGCCGTCCAATACCTTGCGCGCGTGGTCGTAGTCGCGGAACAGGTAGGGGATGTCGACGATCCGCGTCTCGGGCACGAAGTTACCCACCGGCCCTGTGGAAGTGATCACCAATTCCTGCGTACCGAGCTGTACGGCTTCGAGCGTTTCCCGCTCGCCGCCAAGAGCGCCGTTGGGAAAGTACTGCAATTTGTAGCGCCCGTCGGTGCGCTTGAAGACCTCATCGCCAAATGCCTTGATGGCCACGCCGTAGTGCGACTCGAACGTATTGGTCCAGCCCACTCTCAGCACTGTCTGTGCCTGTGCCGTCGCCACCGCACCCAAACCCAACGCGAACAACAGTCCTGCCGTAATGCGAGATGCCTTCATTTGTTTTCCCCTCTCGATTTAAGAAGACCGGCTCCAGCGCCTTTTGGGAAAACAACCCGAAGCATCGAAACCGGCAACTGACACTACTGCCTACAACTCCTTGTTGTCGCTGAATCGAGGGGGCAACGGATCACGCAAGAATCACATCGACAGCGGCTGGATCAGACGCTACGAACGGAACAATCCAAGAGCGATGATGCCGACCCATCCTTCCCCCATGCGATAATGGGACGAAGGCTAAGGCACTTTAATTACCGGAACATCCTTAAAAGCCGCCTTAATATCCACTATTCTCAGGTCATGGTCAGCAAGAGCATCGTCGATCTCAAGTTCGGACTTTTCTGCGATGTCGCGCGGGTTCGCTCGTATGACGATCTGCATCGTCATAACGAAATCGAGATCATCTTCTTTCCCAACCAGAACCCGGCAAGAGTCCGGTTCGGCGCACAGATCATCGAAATACAACCGGAACAGACGGTCCTGTTCTGGGGAGCCATTCCCCATCAGCTCGTGCATATCGAAGATGAAAGCCTGCAGTACTGGGTGGCCATACCACCCGAGGCCTTCCTGTGCTTCGACCTGCCGCCTTCCATCATGCGCGACGTGATGGACGGCAAGGTTCTCATCGAGTCGGACCCGCAACTGCGTATGCTCGATCTTGCC
This sequence comes from Candidatus Accumulibacter sp. UBA704, assembly GCA_002304785.1. Lineage (GTDB taxonomy): Bacteria > Pseudomonadota > Gammaproteobacteria > Burkholderiales > Rhodocyclaceae > Propionivibrio. The sequence continues at coordinate 83,495 of DBMG01000040.1, forward strand.
TCGTACCAGATATGGAAACACGAGGCGACCAGCGTCAAAACCGACGTGCGGCAGACCCTTCTGATGTCGATCGAAGCTCGGTTGAGGCGCTTTCGCCCCATGGAGGCGTCCGCCGACTCGCTACTCCCGCCTCAACCCAAAGCGTTGTCAGGTAAAGAACGGAATGCCTTCAAGAGCATGTACGACTACATCACGCTCAACTTCCGAAACCCGATCAGCGTCGAAGAAATCGCAGAGACCGCAGGACTCCACCCCAATTACGCGATTTCGCTGTTCAAGGAAAAATGCGGCATCAATATCAGCGCGCTGATCACCATGCTGAGGGTCTATGAGGCGCAACGCCTGATTCTCACCACGAACCGGAAGATGGTCGACATCGCCATGGATGCCGGCTTCAACACGATGAGCAATTTCTACAAGAGCTTCAGGAAAATCACCTCGAAAACGCCGAAGGATTACCGGGCCGTCACCCATCGATCACTCGAAGAACGCGATCAGTGGCGATGAAACTGGCCCGCCCCTGCTGACATCTCCTTCCCATGGCGGGTGCTGCCCGTCTCTGGCAAGGCAAAAAATCAGCTCCCCATTCCGGCGAACGGTGACGGCGGCTTGCCCAGACGGGTCATGCGGTGGACCTTCGCCAGTCCGCTCTGGGCGGTTTCGCGGTAACCCGCTTTCATATCGCGACCGGTTTCCCACATGGTATGCACCACTTCGTCGAACGACACGAGATGCTGACCGTCGGAAAGCAGGGCATAGGTAGCGCAATCGACGGCGCGCACCGCCGCAATCGCATTACGTTCGATGCACGGAATCTGTACATAGCCGCCAATCGGGTCGCAAGTTAGGCCGAGATGGTGTTCCAGTCCCATTTCCGCCGCATATTCGATTTGCCGCACGGAACCGCCGAGAAGTTGCGCCGCCGCCGCCGCGGCCATCGCGCAGGCGGTGCCGACCTCGCCCTGGCATCCGACTTCCGCTCCGGAGATCGAGGCGTTGCGTTTGACGATATTGCCGACCAATCCCGCCGTAGCCAGCGCACGGACAATCTTCTCGTCCGGCAGGCTCGATTGCTGCTGAAGAAAATAAAGCACCGCCGGCAGCACGCCGCACGCGCCGCAGGTCGGAGCAGTCACCACCTCACCACCGGAAGCGTTCTCCTCTGACACGGCCAGCGCATAGGCGAACAACAGCGCCGTCTCGCCGAAATAGCCGGCTGCGCTCTGCGCCCGCGCGTGGTAGGCCGACGCCTTGCGCGGCACCTTGAGCGAACCGGGCAACCGCCCTTCGGCATCGAGACCGGCCCTGATGGCTTTCGTCATCACCGACCAGATGCCGCCGAGGAACTCGTCGAACCCCTCTTGCTCGCAGCGTTGCGCCACTTCCCAGAAGCCTAGGCGTTCACGTTCGCAATGTTCCAGTACATCCTTCATGCAGGCAAACGGATAGATGTCGCCGCCGCCGTCCGTATTGCCTGCTTCGTCCAGCAGGGCGCCACCGCCCACGGAATAGACGCAACGCGAAAGCAATACCTTCCCGTCTTCGTCGAGCGCCTCGAAGAGCATCCCATTGGTATGCCGCGGCAATACTTTTTCGGGCAGCCAGATCAGTTGCACAGGCCGCGGCACGAACGGTTCGCCGACAGCCACATCGGTCAGATGCCCGCGCCCGGTGGCAGCGAGGCTGCCATGGAGCGAGATGCGGACACCCGAGGTCGCCGCCGGCAGGTCGGCGCGAAAGACTTCGGCGGCCCGCCGCGGCCCCATGGTGTGACTGCTCGACGGGCCGATGCCCGGACGATAGAGTTCTTTGAGTGATTTCATGCCGGCGATTGTACCTGCAGCGCGCCGACACGCGATGACCACCGCGGTACAATGGCCCGATGATTTCCGGAAGACCTGCCGCGCTGATCGTCGCTACCTTTAGCCTTCTCGGGCTGCTCGTGTATTCGGGGATCGCTCCCTTCGACCGTCCGACATGGGCGCTGGAAGTGGCTCCCGTCGTCGTCGCTCTGGCCATCATGATCCCGACCTGGCGCCGTTTCCCTCTGACAAGCCTGCTCTACTGTTGCATCTTCATGCATGCCGTCGTGCTGATCGTCGGCGGAACCTACACATACTCACGCGTGCCGTTCGGTTTTCAATTGGCTGACCTGCTGGGAATCGAGCGCAATCCCTACGACAAGATCGGGCATTTTTTCCAGGGGTTCGTTCCGGCATTGGTGGCTCGCGAAATCCTGATCCGCGGCGCGTACGTCAATGGCCGGGGCATGCTGGGCTTCCTGGTGCTGTGTGTGGTGCTGGCGATCAGCGCGTTCTATGAATTGATCGAGTGGTGGGTCGCGGAACTGATCGGCCAAGATGCCGATGAATTCCTGGCCACGCAGGGCTACGTCTGGGATACGCAATCGGACATGCTGTTCGCGCTGATCGGCGCCATCGTCGCCCTGATCTGTTTGTCGCGCTGGCACGATCGGCAGATCGAGACGCTCACGCGACGCCCAGCCTCCACAAGGAAGTAATCTCCGCCGCCCGGGCGGCGTGCAGCGGGTCGTCCGGATCGGCTGCCTTGGCGTGCGTCGGGCGCACGTCGTGGCGGCCGAGCACCTTCAGGCCAGCCGCGCCGATCCACTCCAGCAATACCTCCCGCGAGCGCAACTTCAAGTACTCGGCCAGATCGGACAGGATCAGCCAGCCTTCGCCATCCGTTTCGAGATGCGCGGCCAGCCCGGCGAGGAAGCCACGCAGCATGCGGCTGTCGGGGTCATAGACGGCGTACTCGAGCGCCGAGCTCGGCTTGCCGGGCACCCATGGCGGGTTGCACACGATGAGAGGAGCACGGCCGGGGGGAAAGAGATCGGTCCTGACCAGTTCAATCTGCCCTCCGAGTTCAAGCCGATCGATATTCTCGCGGGCACACGCCAGCGCCCGTTCATCCTGATCGGTGGCCACCACGCGGGCCAGCCCGCGCCGCGCCAGCACGGCTGCCAGGACTCCCGTGCCGGTCCCGATATCGAAAGCCACGCTGTCTCCGGCGAGGACGCCGGGCAGAGGCGTGTCGGCCACCAGCGCCACATATTCCCCGCGCACCGGAGAGAACACGCCGTAATGCGGATGGATGCGGCCGCCCAATGCCGGGATGGAAACCCCT
>DBMG01000040.1:86660-95716 GCA_002304785.1 Candidatus Accumulibacter sp. UBA704
AGGCCTCCTCGCACGCCTGCCGGACGTCGGGCGCGCGCCGCAGCGGGATGACGTGGCCTGCTTCGAACGGGATCAGCAGCATGCCGAGGATGCGCGCTCGCTGTGCCTCAGCCATGCGCTTGCGATGGAAAGCCTCCGGATACTCCGGCGAGGGCTTGCCTTCCTTGCGCGGCTTCCGGTCCAGTCGCCGGGCCACGGCCTGCAGCAGTTGCCGGGCATTCTGGAAATCGCCGCGCCAGAGCAGGCCCGTTCCCTCGCAGGCGAGACGGTAAGCCGTATCGGCGGTCAGCGTGTCATCGGCCGGGACGACGCGGCGCGGCGGGAGAACCCCCGCTTGCGAACGCCAAGCGGACGCATACGCACGGTCTCCCTCGTGCCATTCGACTCTGGCCAGTGTCGCTTCGGCCGTTGCGGCATCTCTTTTTGTCATTGCAGTTCGGCCGGGTTGTGGTTCAGCGTCTTGCGCAGCAGCGGGAAATAATCGTGATCATCGACCAGCATGTGTTCCGCAACGACATCGCGCGCAATGAACGACACCACATCGGCCAGCGCCAGCTCGCCGGAAACCGCCATGCTGCGCAGCTCAAGCGCGCGTTCGATCAGTCGCTGATGCTTCCGGCCATGGCTTTCGAGTTCCGAGTAACCGTAACGCGAGAGGATGAATTCCTCGTTGCGGAAATGCGCCATTACCGAATCGATCAGCTCGTCGATCATTTCCGGCAGTTTATCCAGGGGAATGCGTCCATTGGCCACGGCGCGAATGAGCGTGTTGCCGTGCATGAAAAGGTCCTTGTGCTCGCGGTCAATGGTGGGGTCGCCGCATTGATAGGACCGCCGCCACACGAGGTTGGGCACCGGTGAATCACTTCGGCCCGGCGCCACCCTGACCATGCCGTTCTCATTTTCTCCACCCGACACATGGACTTGAGCGCGGCCCAAGTCCTTGGCAACGTACATGGCGTTGTCGGCGTTCTTCAGCAGCACGTCCTCATCGCCGCCATGATCGGGATACATCGCGATTCCGATGCTGCAGTCGATGGCTACGGTAATGTCGTCCGTCAGATCGAAAGGCGCGCAAAGCGACTGACGAATCTTCTGCGCCACCCCCGTGGCATCCTGCACCCCGCCGATCATCGGCAGGATGACCACGAACTCGTCTCCGCCCACGCGCGCCAGAGTGTCCGATTCGCGCAGACATTTCTGCATCCGCGCCGCCACCGCGCCCAACAACAGATCTCCGACGGAATGCCCGTAGTGGTCATTCACCGGTTTGAAGCGGTCGAGGTCGATCATCATCAAGGCCAGGAAGGTGTTTTCACGGCGAGCCTGGGTGATGGCCATGCGAATCCGGTCATGAAACAGCCGCCGGTTGGGCAACTGCGTCAGCGGATCAAAGTTGGCAAGGCGCGACATCTCCGCGGCGACCTGCGAACGCTGGGTAACATCGGTCGCCACACCGCAACACCGGATATCGCCCCGCGCATCGTTGAACACGGTGACCGACAAAAGCACGGTCAGGCGCGACCCATCCTTGCGCACATAGGTCCACTCGCGCTCGTCGGGCTGCCCGGTAGCTTGTGCCTTGGCGATGAACGCCTGGAATCCCGCCTCGACCGCGAAACCCAATTCTTCGGACAACTCCCGGGCGCGCAGGTGCACTTCTTCCAGGTCATGGAAAGCCAAGGGAGTCTGCTTGCCGATCATTTCCCCGGCTGAGTACCCCAGCATGGCTTCCGCGCCGGGGCTGAACATGGTGATGACGCCGCGCTTGTCGGTGACAATGATGGACTGTGGAACCGCCGCCAGGATCGACGCCCTGATGCGTTCCTGTTCGAGCAGCGACTGGTCGCTGCTCATGCGCGCCTGAATTGCCTCATCGAGCAGTTTCAGCGCAAAGTTCATCCGATCCAGTTCATTGCCCGCGGCGGCCTGCGCAGCCGAGGCGGCATTTGCGGACTGCTTTTCGATAAGGCTGTCGATATGCCGCTGAATCATCTGCAAAGGCCGGGCAACACGAACATGGAACAGGAGGAATATCAGACTGCCCAGCAGCAGGATTCCCACGATGCCGAACAGCGCCAGCCGCTCCTGCCCGCGCGCCAGTTCAAGGCGGCTTCGGGTATAGCTGTCGGCAAGTCGATTGATGTCGCCGGTAAAACCGCCCATCGCGTCCATGACGCTCATCGACAGCTGTACATAGCGCTGCAATTCCGGAACCTGATCGCGCAGAAACAGCCCGCGTTCGGCGGCCTGCAGAATTTCGTCCTGCCGCGCGCGCAGTTCGTCCACCAGGGTCGCCCTGACTTTTTCGGCAGACGCCTTGATCTGTGCATCGCCTGATCCATGCAAGCCACGTTCAAGACCTTCCCAGACGATCATCGACTGATTGCGCATCAGGCGAAGCGTGGTGACCTCCCGCGAGCTCAGGACACGGCCGGATAGGGAATTCACGCCGTAGATGCTCGACTCCGCACCCACCATGGTACGGAACAGGATGGACGAGAAACGCAGTTGATTGAGATGCTGGAATCCCGCGTCCCCGACTGCCGGGAATTCGGTCATCTCGCGCGTCAGGCCAAGCAGACTGACGACCAGTTCATTGCTCATGGCCAGCCACTGGCCGGGAATGGCGGGATCGCGTCTTTCTTGAGGGCGATCCAGGGCATGATCGAGAAACGGTCGGAAGTCCTTGATCTCCTCCCAGATTCTCTTGACTTCGACGGCCTTTGCCCGCCCGTTTTCCCCGGCCTGGGCAAGCGCATCGCCGATCAGGGCATCCACATCCTGCCGGCGTTCATCAAGGAAGGCACGATGCTGTTCCGTAATGGGCGCCCCGCCGAGAAGATAAACCATGCCGCGTCCGCGTTCGGCGAAGAAATTGTCGACTGCCTGCAGGCACGTGCCCGCCAAACGGTTGCGCTCGGCCATCAACTCGGCGTTGCGGAAGTCCGAGTAGCTGTCGCGATACTCGATAGCCGCAAAGGCCAGCGCGATCGCCACGAGCAACCCCACCATTGCCGCCATGAGGGTACGCAGAGATATCTGCGGCAGATTATTTTTCATTCTTGGAACAGGAAGGACAATCGCATCCCTTTATTACCCTGTATCCGTCGGCAAGTCAAAGACTGTTAACCGAATTACCGGCGCGGGTGGAGCCGACTGCAACAAAACATACACGAGAATGCCGGAATGTTCGTCCAGTATCATGGCGACTCCGGCGCATTGAAGCGCGCCCTGTACAAATCGATGGGCCATTCCGACGCGCAGTTGCGCAAACCGCAGATCGCCATCGTCAACACCTGGACCAACGCCACGCCCGGCCACGTCAACCTGAACGCCGTGGCCGAAAGCGTGGTACGTGGAATCGCCGAAGCCGGAGGCAACGCCATGAGCTTCGGCGCCATCGCGCCGTGCGACGGCATCGCCGAGGGCCGTCTCGGCATACGCTACGTACTCCCGGCGCGCGACGTGATCGCCGCGTCGATCGAGGTCATGGTGCGGGCGCACCGATTCGACGGACTGGTTCTCCTCGGCTCCTGCGACAAGATCATGCCGGCGCAGCTGATGGCCGCTGCCCGGCTCGACATTCCGGCGATTTTCGTCAATGGCGGACCGATGTATCCCGCCAATTACCGGGGCAGGCACTGGGACGGCAACATCGTCGTCGAAGCCATCGGCTGGAAGCGGCGCGGCGAAATCGACGACGCCGACTTCCAGCGTATCGAGGACATCGCCGAACCCGGACCCGGCTCCTGCACCATGTACGGCACGGCCAACACCCTGTGCGCCCTGGCCGAAGCGCCGGGCATGAGCCTGCCGGGCTCGGCCATGATCCCCGCCATTTCGCCGCAACGTCTGGAGATCGGTGAAGCCAGCGGCCGACGCATTGTCGAGTTCGTCCGGCAAGGCGTCACGGCGCGGCAGATCATGACGACCGGAGCATTCCGCAATGCCATCAGCCTGCTGCTGGCCACCGGCGGCTCGACCAACGCCGTGATGCATCTGCAGGCCATCCACCGCGAGGCCGGACTCGGCGCGCTGCCGCTGGCCGAATTCGATCGCCTGAGCCGGGTGATTCCCCTGCTCGGCGCGCTCTGACCGGCGTCGAAACACGACATGATCGATTTCTTCGAAGCCGGCGGTGTGCTGGCCGTCGAAAAGGAACTGGCGCCGCTGCTCCAGGGCGACGTTCTGACGGTTGCCGGCCGCAACAAGGCCGAGGTCTGGCAGCAGGCGCCAGCCCCCCCCGTCCCGACGTCGTTCATGCGCTGGACAAACCGGTAAGCACGGCGGCCGGCCTGGCGGTAGTGCACGGCAACATGGCCCCGTTGGGCGGCGTGACCAAGCCGGCTGCAATTCCGGCGCTATTGCTCCGCTTCAGCGGTCCGGCGCAGACCTTCGACTCGGAAGACGCCGCGGTCGAGGCCATCCTCGGCGGCCGACGGGGCCATGCTGGCCTGAGCCATCACGCGCCGAAGGCTTCAGCCGCTTTCAAGGTCGACCTTCCGCCCCGTTCGCGCCGCCTCGAAGACGGCCTGCACGGCCAGCAGCGTGCGCACGGCATCGCGACCGGAGATTTTCGGCTCGGCTTCGCCGCGCACGACGGCGCAAAAATGGCCAAGCTGCCGCACCAGCGGGGCTGCCCCTGCTACTTCGAGGCGCTCGCGGGATAGCGGCACTCCCCATCCCGGTTCTTCGTCATACCGCCACAACTCGAGCTTCGGCACCGTCAGCGCCCCGGTTGTGCCGGAAATGAGGTAGCAGTTCTCGTCGTTGCGGGGGTAGAAAGAGTTCTCGCCCGAGGTCAGTTCCCAGCTCCACGGCGCCACCGCGGTGTCCGACACGGTCAACGTACCCAGGGCGCCATCGGCAAAGCGCAACAGGATGACGGCCGTGTCTTCGACCGGGTAGTGGCGGACGGCATTCGAAGTCATCGCCTGCACGGACACGATATCGCCGCAGATGAAACGCAGGTCGTCGATGTCATGCACGGCATTGGTCAGGACGGGGCCGGCTCCCGGGGAGCGGCGATGCACGGCATCGAAGTATTCGCGCGCCTTCAACAGCATCCATTGCGCGGAAATCGCCGTCACCCGGCCGATTGCCCCGCCCTGCACGACCTCGCGCGCCTTCTCGATGATCGGGTTGTGGCGCCGGTGATGCCCGACCAGCAGGGCCACGCCCGCGCGTTCGGCGGCTTCGGCCAGTTGCGAGGCCGACTGCACGGAATCGGCAATCGGCTTCTCGACAAGTAGATGCACGCCACGCTCGACACACGCCAACCCAACCGGGACATGCAGTACATTGGGCGTGGCCACGATCGCCGCCTGCGGCCGGACGCGGTCGAGCATTTCGCTGTAATCCGCGAAATACGGAACGCCAAGTTCTCGGGCATAGGCTTCGGCCTCCGGCGTCGGATCGGCAATCGCCGCCAGACGGCAGGCGCGCTCCTGGCAGATCGTCTCGATGTGTTTGCGGCCGAACAGGCCGACGCCGATGACGGCAATGGTGACGGGGGCGATGGGTGTCATGGTCAATGCAGGGGAAAAGGGACCGGGGCTGAACAGCAGGAAATGTACCGGACTCCCGGCACGCGAACACCCGACCAAGGTCGGGATGATTGCCGGAACCCGCTCCGACGTAAGACCGCCCGAAGGATCGCGCGGTAGAATGCAGGGAAACCAAGGCACGACGCCACGGCGGCACAGGAACGTGCCGGCCCGGCGATCCGACGACAACTACCCATGCCATCGCTCTCACAACAGGCGCTGATCAACGCCAAGATCAGCATTCCGGCGCCCGGTCCCCGGACCGTCGCGCGGCCGCGCCTCGCTGCGCAGTTGCACGACGGCTTGCAACGGGCGTTGACCGTCATCACGGCGCCGGCGGGCTTCGGCAAGACGACCCTGGTTGCGGAAGCCCTGCGCCAGAACGCGGGAAAGTATCGCGTCGCCTGGCTCTCGCTGGATGCCGAGGACAATCATCTGGTCCGCTTTTTTTACCACCTTGTAGGCACCTTGCATTCGGCGGCCCCGGATGTCGGCCGCGCGCCGATCTTTCTCATCGGCAGGCTGCAATTGCCCGCTCCCAACGACCTGATCACCGCGCTGCTCAGCGAAGTCGCCGAGACATCCAAACGTATCGTGCTGGTGCTCGACGGCTTCCATGCGGTCTCATCCCCGGAAATCCGCTCGGCCATCAGCTTTCTGGTCGAGCACATGCCCGATCAGTTGCGTCTGATTCTGATCAGCCGGGAGGTACCGGATCTGCCGTTGGCACGCTGGCGCATGCAGCACCGCCTGAGCGAGATCAGCCTCGACAACCTGCGCTTTTCGCTGGAGGAATCCGCGCTGTTTCTCAACCAGGCTATCGGCTTCGCGCTGAGTCCGGAACTGATGCAGGCCCTCGAGCACAAAACGGAGGGATGGATCGCCGGTTTGCAGATGGCGGCGCTGTCCCTGCAGCATTCGGCAGACTCGGAGTCGATGGCCAGCTTCGCGCAGCGCGTGGCTTCGTTCAGCGGCGAGCACCGGCATGTGCTCGATTATCTGGCCGAAGAAGTGTTCGAACGGCAGCCCCCGGAAATCAAGGACTTCCTGCTCGGAACCTCGGGCCTGGACCGGATGTGCGCGGCGTTGTGCGATGCCGTGACCGGTCGATCGGACAGCCGCAACCTGCTCAACCGCCTCGAGCAGGCCAACATGTTCCTGCTGCGTCTCGATGAGAACCGGCACTGGTATCGTTACCACCCCCTGTTCGCCGAATTCCTGCGCGCCCAGTCCGACCCCGCTGAACAACAGCGCCAGCACCAGGCGGCCAGCGCCTGGTACGAAGCCAACGGATTCGAGGAAGAAGCCATCCGCCACGCCTTCGCCGCCCGGGATTTCCCATCCACGGTTCGCCTGTTCCGCGACTTTGCCGATAACGTCCTGTCGCGGGGCGAACTGTCCAAGCTCCGTTCCTGGCTCGACGAACTGCCCGACGACCTCGTCCGCAGCCACAGCGATCTGGCTTGTTACAAGGCCTGGACACTCTACCTGGGCGGACGGACCGCGCAGGCGCAACCTTACGCCAGCCTCGCCCGGGAACTTGAATCCGATGACGAACCGCGCAAGCGGCGGGGCATGCTGGCCGCCATTCACGCCTACATCGCCCTGAGCTGGGGCGACCCGCACGATGCCGTCAGATTCGCCAAGCAGGCCATCGAGCGGCTCGGCGACAGCGCGTCCTTTTTCCGCGTCTATGCCCACAGCCTGCTCGGCCAGGCGCAGGTGCTGGTGGGCGACCGCGTGGCGGCCATCGACACCCTGAGCAAGGGCGTCCAGTTGGGGCAGCAGCTCGACAACCACTTCATGACTGTCGATGCCATGGGGCCGCTGATCCACATGATGACCATGCAAGGCAAGCTGCGCGAAGCCCGCGCCATGTGCCAGAAGGCCATCAGCCGCTACGTAGACGGCAAGGGATCGCCTGCGCCGGTGGCCGCGCTCCTCTATATCCGGCTCGGAGCCATCGATCACGAGCAGAACGACCTGGAATCCGCCCGCTATCGCCTGCTGACCGGAATCGAGCTGTCGCGCCAGCTGGGCATGGTCTTCTACTCCCTGCTCGGCCTGCGCCTGCTGGCCAAGTTGCAGCATGTCTGCGGCGAACGCGAGGCCGCCTGGGACACCCTGGCCGAAGCCAGCGAAGGCGCCCAACATCCGGAAAGCGAGCGCCGCCACCGACTGATTTCGCTGGTCACGGCCGAATTGCAGCTACGCGAGGGCAACGTAGACGGCGCCGCGCGCACCCTGGAAGAAACCCGCGCCCTGATATGCTCGGGAGGCGAAGAGGAAGAACTTCTCGCCGCCCGCATCCATCTGGCAAAGCACCAGCCAACGCGGGCATTGAACATTCTGGCCGCACTGGAAAAAAAAGCCGGCGCCGAGAATTTCCACGGCAGCCTGATCGTCATTCACATCCTCCAGGCCCTGTGCAAGAAAGCCGCCGGCGAAAAGGCCGCCGCCGCGCGCTGTCTGGCCGCGGCCGTTTCGCTGGCGGCATCGGGCGGCTATCGCCGGGTTTTCCTCGACGAAGGACGCGCGGTGGCCGAAATGCTCGGCGAGATCCGGCATGTCGATCCGGGCTTCGTCAACCGCCTGCTCGAATCCTTTGCGCAGGACGAGGAAACTCTGCCGTCCGCCGTCTTGCACCAGAACCTGAGCCGCATGGAGCGCGAGATACTCAAGCTGGTCAATCTCGGCCTGACCAACCAGCAGGTTGGGGAAAAGCTCGGCATCACGGTCAGCACCACCAAGTGGTACCTGACGCAGATGTTCAGCAAGCTGAACGTGCGCAACCGCACCCAGGCGATTGCCCGGGCACGGCAACTGGGGTTGCTCTGAGGGATATACCGGGGGCGGGCGATAACCGGATCAGTTTTGTGCGGGCGCCGGTTTGTCGTGCGACGCGCTGCCCGTCACCGCCAGGATCATCCCGAAGAGCGCCAGCGCGCCAGTGAGCGCGGCAACTGCCCCCCACCCGCCGTGCTGCCAAAACCAGCCGCCGACCGAGCCGACGATGCTCGACCCCATGTAATAGAACAGCAGGTAAAGCGAAGCGGCATGGCCTTTCGACGCGCCGGCCAGCGGTCCGATCGATCCGCTGGCGACCGAATGCGCGATGAAGAATCCGGTGGTTACGAGTACGACCCCGCCGACGATCAGGCCGAGCGAATCCGCCAGCGTCAGCCCGATACCGGCGAGCATGATCAGGAATCCGGCGATCAGCAGCGGGCGACGGCCAAAGCGGTCGGCAAGCCCCCCCGCCACCGACGAGGACGCCATCCCGAAGCTGTAGGTCAGGAAAATCAGGCTGATCACGGTCTGGCTAAGAAAATGCGGCGGACCCGAGAGGCGGAAGATCACGTAATTGAACAGCGTCACGAAAACGCTGGTCATGAGAAAACCGCACGCGTATATCCGCAGCAACGCGGGATTGCGCAGCTGTTTTCCCCACGTGCGCAGATGAAACAGCGGATCGAATCCCGGCCGCGCGACGAAATTCCGCGACCG
>DBMG01000040.1:95913-107250 GCA_002304785.1 Candidatus Accumulibacter sp. UBA704
GGCGTGACCGCCGTGGCGACGTTGCACAGGGCTGCCAGCAGCAGGGAGCAGAACATCACCCCGCGCCGCCCGAGCGCCTGCGAAAAGGCGCTGGCCATGAGGATGGAAAAGGCCAGCATGCCGGTGGTCAACGACAGCGAAAGAGAGCTCTCCGCCGGGCTGACGCCAAACGAGCGGGCAAAGGCGGGAAGCAGCGGGTGAACGCAGTAAATCAGCGAATAACACGCAAACCCCGCGAGAAAGAGAGCAATACCGGCGTTGCGGTATTCGGCGGTGCCGCGCCGGATCCAGGTCGGCGCGAGTTCACGGGCCGGCGGCTCATTCTCCAGCGCCGAACGGCGTACAACAGCGGTAACAGACGGCATGGGTTCCAACATCCTTGAATTGACTTGCGGCCAGTATACGGACCCGACGTCCATCTTTCCAATATATACTAACGCTATCCTTGATACGTCTTACGAATACCCATGGAGCTTCGTCACCTGCGCTATTTCCTGGCGATTGCCGAAGAAGGCAACTTCACCCGCGCCGCCGCCCGCCTTGGCATTGGACAACCACCGCTCAGCCAGCAGATCAAGGACCTGGAAGCGGAAGTCGGCGCGCGCCTGTTCTACCGCGTTCCACACGGCGCGGAACTGACCGAAGCCGGGCGCGCGTTCCTGGATCGCGTCAAGGGGATTCCTTTGCAGACGGCCGACGCGATCCGCGCGGCGCAGCGGGCATCCCGCGGCGAAACCGGCCGCCTGAGCTTCGGTTTTACCGGCACGTCCGCCCTGAACCCGATCGTTCCGGCCTGCATCCGCGAGTTCAGGAGAATTTATCCCGATGTCGAGATTCGCCTGGAAGAAGCCAATTCGGTGGCGCTGGTGAATGGTCTGATGGATGGCCGACTGGACGTCGCCGTACTGCGACCGAGCGAATCGGACCCTCCGGAGCTGAACTATTACCGGCTGGCCGTCGAATCGCTCGTCGCGGTCTTGCCGGCGGCGCATCCCGCGGCGAAGGGCGGGCGCAGCATCGATCTCATCAGCCTGCGGGACGACCCGTTGATCCTAACCCCGCGCGAGATCGGAATCAGCCTGCATGACTCCGTCCTTTCCGCCTGCCGGACGGCCGGCTTCGAGCCGACCCTGGGGCAACTCGCGCCGCAGTTCGCCTCGATCCTCTCGCTCGTTTCGGCCGAACAGGGGGTGTCCCTTGTCCCGGAGTCGATGCAGCAGTTGAATCTCAAGGGGATCGTATTCAGGAAGATCCGGGGATCCCCGCATAAGGTCAACCTCGCCATCGCCCTGCAGCGCACGCGGCCGCCGCAACTTGCCGTTAACTTCGTGAGCCTGGCGCGAACCGTGAGCGGGCACTCCTGACCGAACCGGGTGCTTGTGCCTCAACTATCGCGGCGCCCGTCCGCAATCACATAGACGATGACGTGCCTGCAACACGGTGAACCACGCGATACGACTTGAATAAGCTCGTGCGGTTGCATTCCGGAAGGCGGTTAGGTGATCTTATTCGAACATGGATGAATTTTTTCGATCTTGTTGACTGTCAATATCCCCAAGAGTAGTTTCCAATTTGCAACAAAAACCACACATTCGAAATACAAACAATTCGTTTTCGAACATTTTCTCAGCAATACTCTATGCAAGGGAGGTTTGAGATGTCCAAGTACGTCCGTTTCATCGCAGCTCCGCTGATTGCAAGTGCGTTGATTACAGCAACCCCACTTCTTGCCGCTCCGAAAATTCCTGTTGAGCAACCGGCGTATAAGTACACGCTGGTCGATTCCTTCGAGGTCAAGGGACGCCAGGGCGTCACCAGCGATGGGAACTACTACTACGTAAGCGGGAGCAAGGCGCTCTACAAGTACGACAAGACCGGAAAGTTGATTCAATCAAACGAGAGCCCGTTCGACGGCTACCCCATTCCCGCCAATCACATAGGCGGTATCGACGTTTTCAACGGCGAAGTGTTCGTCAGCGCCGAAAACTTCATGGACGGTGTTGGCAAGGATATCCAGATCGCCATTCATGATGCCGACACCCTGAAACTCAAGCGCTCGTTCGCCTTCGAACCATCCAGCGGACAACAGGAAGTATCCGGCATCTGTGTGGATACCGATAAGCGTACGGTATGGATGGTGTCGTGGGTGGGCGAGGAAAGTGGCCGCTACATCTACGAATACAGCCTCGACACAGGGAAATACTTGCGCAAGGTACACCTGCAACCGGTTCCGCAGTGGATTCAGGGAATCCATTACTGGAAAGGGAAACTTTTCGTTACCGCAGATGATGGCAATGCCGATTATGACGAACCGGACAATCTCTATCGCGTCGAGGTCACCGACAAGACCTACGCCCCGGTGATCCGTGAAAAAGTGTTCTCCGAAGTCAAACGCCAAGGTGAAATCGAAGCCGGCGGCGTCGATCCCAAAACTGGAGAGTTTCTAGTCCTTTTCAACCGTGGATCGAGAATCGTCCTGGGTATGGTGAAAGGGTACTACCCCGGGTACGACAAGGAGATTTCCGAGGTCTACCGATTCAAGATGGTACCTGTAGCCGGAAAACCACTAAAGAAGTGAACCTATAGCCTGCCCTGGCGCGAGGACACGTTCGATTCCTCGCGCCGGGTAGCTTGGGCACCAACAAGAAAAACCAACATTGGGGGCATCGCAACTCTACGATCAGCATCTCCACGATCTGCTTGCCAAATAATTGGAGGCTTCTCCCCGTTCTGCGCCCCTATTCTGCCCCCGGATACTTGTGCTGTAGGATTTTGCTGAGAGCACTGCGTGCTGGGCGTCACGGGCGCAGCGCTTCTTCGGCAGCGCTACGTGCGTGAATCGCCGTGGTGTCGAATAGCGGGACCTCGGAATCCTGCTGATCAACCAGAAGCGAGATCTCCGTGCACCCAAGAATGATGGCCTGCGCGCCTTGGGAGGCAAGGCTTCTCATGGCTCTTCGATACGCGTCGCGCGACTCCGGTTTGACGATCCCGAGGCACAACTCTTCGTAGATTATGCGATGAACAACGTCACGATCCACCGATTCGGGAACGATCACGCGCAGGCCGTGCTGCGTGCTCAATCGGTCGCGGTAGAAGGCCTGCTCCATGGTGAATCGTGTCCCGAGCAGGCCGACCGTTGAATGCCCCGCCCGCTTGATTTCCTCCGCCGTCGGATCGGCAATGTGCAGCAGCGGAATGGGGACGGCCTCTTCGATTCGCGTCGCGACCTTGTGCATCGTATTCGTGCACAGCACCAGGAACGCGGCGCCCGCCGCCTCAAGGCAACGCGCGGCCTCGGCCAGGATTGTTCCGGCAGCCTCCCAGTCACCGGCTTGCTGCAACCGCTCGATTTCGTGGAAATCGACGCTGTAGAGGACGACCCTCGCCGAATGGAGACCGCCAAGGCGTTCCCTGATCGTTTCGTTGATTTGACGATAGTAGGGAATGGTCGATTCCCAGCTCATGCCACCGATCAGGCCAATTGTCTTCACAAGCGCTCCTGTCCCCGAAGTTGTAACGCCCGAGGCCAACCCCAAAATCACAAATGCCTGACCCCTTTGGCTCTTTCGCAGACCCCTTTGACTCGCACCGGATCGTGCTTCGTGTCGTCAAACATCAAACGCATGCGCTTCGTTTCGCCTAGACTGAAACTGGATGAAGGTCTTTTCCGTGTTAATCGCCATGTCCAAATCGTTGATCCGACTTTTCGCGCTGATGATTTTCGCATTTCTGCTGCCGCCATTCGAGAGCCACGCCAGGACAGTTCACTTTGTAACCGACCAGGAAAAGGAGGGCGGCTTCCTGATCGAGATTACGAAAGCAGCTTTCGCCAGGGTCGGGCACAACGTCGACATCACGTATCTACCTTGGGCACGTGCGCTTTTCATGGCCATGAACGGACAGGCGGAAGCGCTATTGGGATCCTACTACAACGACGAGCGCGCTCAGAAGATACTGTATAGCGACGAATTGGCGCGTTCCGACATGTTGTTCTTCGCCGTCACGGGCAGCGGAATCGTATTCAGGAGACTGGACGACCTCAAGCCATACACCGTGGGAACGATCATCGGCGCATCGTACCCACCGGAGTTCGATGCCGCGCCGTTCATCCGTAAGCAGCCGGCAACGAGCCATGTGACCAATATCCGGAAACTGCTGGCCGGTCGAGTTGACCTGTTCGTCGAGAAAAAGCACGTGGTACTCAACACGCTACGAACACAGTTCCCGGACGAAGCCAGCAAGATCAAGGCCATGCCGGTGCCGCTCCGGGAGAATCGCTATTACAACGCCTTCTCGAAGGCGTACCCGGACCACGAAAGCATTGCCGCCGACTTCAACCGCGGTCTGAAGATGATCATCGACGATGGTTCCTACGACGAGATCATGCGCAGGGGGCTGCACGAGTAGCGCTACCAACCTCGCCGCGTGAAGCACGCAGAATCCTCCCATTAGCCCGTGAGCTTTTTCCGCCCCACCGACGCGATGCGGTTTTCCTGGGAGACGGCGTACTTTTCCAATACCCGCTTTCGGTATCACTGACCAACAGTCGATTGACACCACGCAAGCGGTTCTCGACATCCAGCCCAACTCAATGCAAAAGGCCCTGCCGTAGCAGCAGGGCCCTTGCAGGCGCGGGAGCTATTTCGGTTATTTCCCGTTAACCGCCCCCCGCACGATGGCCAGTGTCGTGCGCAGATCCTCGATGGCGATCTGGCCGGGAGCGGAACTGCTCTTGCCCACGGCGAAAGTCGCGGCCGAACCGTAGACCCAGCCCATGATGCGCGACAGCGAACCGACGCCGCCCATGGACATGCTGATCAGCGGGATGTCCAGCGCTTCGCGCGCCCGGCTGGTCGCGGCGAGCAGTTCGAGGACGTCGCGTTCGTTGGTCGGCATGACCGCCACCTTGCCGACATCGGCGTCGAACGCCTTGGCGGCGGCGAACTTGCTGTCGAGCGTGGCGCCGTCGGGCGTCATCTGGAAGTTGTGGTACGACATGATCATGCCGATGCCGTTGGCTTTGGAGACTTCACGCAGCGCCTTCAGGTCGGCCGGGGCGTTGGAGAGCTCATAGTCGATCAGCTCGACGCACTTGGCGCGGCAGGCGGCGGTGTACATGGCCACCACGGCCGGTTCGTCGATCTTCAGCGGCTGCCCGCCCTCGGTCGCGTTGCGCCGCGTAAGCAGGACCGGGATGCCGGCGGCCGTCCGGCGGATGGCCAGCGCCGTATCGATCACGGCGGGAACGTCGCCGATCGATTCGAAGAAGTCGATCCGCCATTCGAGCAGGTCGGGTTTCTTGGGAACGATGGCCGCGACTTCTTCGAGAATCGCCGCCTGGGTCTTGCCAACCAGCGGCGTGATGACGGCTGGCAGCACTCCGCTCCCCAGCGGCTTCCCCTGCACTTGGATCAGTTTGGTTTCTTTCATGCTTAAGCTCTCCTGTACTTGATTGATTTATCCACCGACATTTTCCCCTTGATGCAGCGGACGTTTTGCCATTCCGGACAACCGGAATCCGGAGAATCAACGAACCGGACACGGGTCCNNGAGATGAGGACTTCCTGATGTTACGCTAGGTTGCGACCTCGGCGCCAGCCCGTTTGAACAGGCCGGTAATCCTTGCCCAGTACCGGGTCTGGCTCAGGATGGTCAGCACCAGCAAGGCCAACAGGACCGCCGAAACGGGGCTGGTGAAGAATTCGGTCGCGAATTCCACCGGATCGTTGCTGACCGATATCATCGCCCGGCGATAGTTGGAATCGAGCAACGGTCCAAGGATGATGCCGAGGATCACCGGCCCGACCTGGTAACCATACATTTTCAGGAAATAGCCCACGACACCGAAACCNNTTCTCGATGGCGTAGGAACCGACCGCCGAGAGCACCACGATCATCGGCAGCAGCGCGGACTTGGGAATCTCCACAATCTTGGCGAACAGCTTGATCCCCATGAAGCCGAAGATCGCCAGCCAGATGCAGGCCAGGATCAGATTGCCGACGGTGAACCAGAACAGATGTGGGGTTTCGAGCAGCATCATCGGCCCGGGTTTCAGTCCGTGGATGTACAACGCACCGATGATCACCGCGGTCACCGCGTCCCCCGGAATGCCGAGGGTCAGCATCGGGATATAGCAACCGCCAACGGAGCCGACCGCCGCCGCTTCCGGCGCAACGATACCTTCCCAGGCGCCCTCGCCAAACGGGCGCTCGGGATTCTTCACCGTGCGTTTGGCATGATCGTAGGCCATCAGCGCCGCGATGTCGCCCCCCGCGCCCGGCAATGCGCCGACGATGACGCCGAGAACCGAGCAGCGCGAGGCGAGCGGCAGATGCTTCTTGATCAGGCTCCACGACGGCAACAGCTTGCTGACGTTCTGCTTGATCGTCGGAAAATGCAGTTCGTGCAACTGCACCATGACTTCCGACACGCCGAAAAGCCCGATCATTGCCGCCACGTAAGGCGCTCCGGCGGTGAGATGCACGGAACCGAAGGTGAAGCGCGGCTCTGCTGTCAGCGGATCGAGACCTACCATGCCGAACAGGATGCCCAATGCCCCGGCGAATACGCCCTTGGCCATCATTCCGCCGGAAAGGCTGCCGACCAGAAGGAGTCCCCAGATGGCGAGCATCATATAATCCCGAGGCGCGAAGAGCAGCGCCAAGTCGGACAGCATCGGCGCGCCGACGGCCAGGCACAGCACTCCGATCAGGCCGCCGAAAACCCCCATGATCGTCGTCAGTCCGATGGCCTGCCCGGCCTCACCCATCTTGGCCAGCGGGTAACCATCCAGTCCCGACGCGATCGCCGCGGGCGCGCCAGGCACATTGATCAGGATCGCGCTGCGCGAGCCCCCATAAACGCCGCCGTAATAAATACCTGCGATCAGCGCCAAGGCCTCGTTGACCCCCCACTTGAAAGTGAAGGAAATCAGGATCGAGACGGCCATGGTGACCGACAGACCGGGAATCGCACCTACGTAGATGCCGAAAAAGACCCCGGCAGCGGTCAGGAACATCAGGTAGGGATCGAGAAAACTCATCCCGAAATATGAGATGTTCATCATGATGTCGGTCATCGGAACATCCTTTCCAGGAATCCTTCAGGCAGCACTACCGAGAATGCCGTCTGGAACACAAGATAGACCACGGCCAGCGACAACACGTTGGCGACGATCATATGCACATACCGCCGCTCGCCGAGGACCAGGCTGGTGGACACCAGATAGAGGAACGAACTGGTGATGAACCCCAGCGGCTCGAGCAGGAACATGTAGGCAATCAGCACGAAAACGAAAATGATGTGCCGCGCCGGAAAGACCTTCTCGAAGAAGCTCTGCGCCAGCGTCTTGCCCAGTCTCAATTCAGGAGCCGGTTTGGACAGCTCGCGGAAGATGATCACCAGCGAACTCAGGCTCATGGCCAGGCTGGCCCCCATGGGCAAGGATCCGGCCGAACTCCAGGACGACAGCCCGGAGATGCGGTACGACAGGTACAGCGCCGTCAGACTGAACAGCAGCAGGGCCAGGCAAAAACCCAGTTCCCCGGGCAACCTTGGCTTGTGCATTTCCTTTTCACTAATCACTTTTCCCCCCTGTGTGGCGCAGAAGAAGGCTCCTTTTTTACGGGGCCTTTTCTTCAAGAACGCTCAAGATACTCGTCGCCCCGGCGAAGGCCGGGGCCCAGTTCGTTGACACTCTGGATTCCGGCCTGCGCCGGAATGACGGAATATCTCAGGGCTTCAGAATGCCGAATTTCTCAGGCGAGATCTTCGCTGCGCCGACATCCTGCAACAGCCAGCTCGTCGTCGATTGCCACTTCTTGAGGAATGCTTCGGCTTCCGCACCGGAGATATTCATGATGATATTGCCGCGATCGGCCATCAGCTGCTGGAACTGCGGATTCTCGGTCGCCTTCTTGAACGCGGCGACCAGCGTCGCCTTGATGTCTTCCGGCGTATCCTTGCGCACGAAGACGCCGTAGAACGGCCCCCACGGCAGATACTTGGCAAAATCGGGATATTCCTTGGTGATCGCCGGCACACCGGGCAGCGAAGCCACCGGCTCGGTATTCACCACGGCCAGGGCGCGAACGCGACCGGCCTTGATGCTTTCGGTCGCAGCGCCGACGCCGACCGGCGCGAAATCGGCGTGGCCGCCCATCACGGCCGTCACGGCCGGGCCTTCGCCATCGAACGGCACGGGGACGGTATTGAACTTCGTCACGGCACCCATCATCGAGGCCACCGTGTGCGGCAAACCTCCCGGCCCGGTCATGGCCATCTTCACCTTGCCCGGACGTTTCTTGGCATCTTCGACCAGGTCGGTGACAGTCTTCCACGGGGCGTCGGCCTTGACGACGATGACCCCTACGCTGCGCGCGAAGATGGTAACCGGGAAGAACTTGTCGTAATCGAACTCGGCAAGGCCGAGGACCTTGTGCAACTGTGGATTCTCGGCGCCGAACAGGATGTTGTAGCCGTCGGCAGGCGCGTTGACGATGAAGTTGGTTGAGATCGCGCCGGTTCCGCCCGGTTTGTTGACCATGACGATCTTTTTGCCGAGCACCGCTTCCGCGTGCGGCTGGATGGCCCGCGAAACGACATCCATCGCCCCGCCGGCGCCCCACATGATGGTTCCCGTGATATCCCGTTCCGGATAGGCCGCCGAGGCCACCGTGGCAAAAAGACTCAGGGCTGCGGCCCCCAATAGCTTTCTTGAAATCATTGAACCCCTCCGTTGTATCTCAATGAAAAAAGCCGCTTGATCGACTGTTCCCGGATCGACTCATCCAGTGCAAAGGCGGCTCGGCAACCGGCATCCCATGCGCCGGCTTACACCGGATACTACGAACCCGCCCGCGCCGCGTCACCCGACTTAAGTCGGGTAATTTCCGCTCGGGAGGTCTTTTGGATTGTCCGAACCAACCGTGCGAATCAATGATGATGCCAATAGCGCGGCCGTTCCTCGCGCCATGCCGACACTTCCACCTGCCTGCCCAACGTCACTCGTACCGCCCCTTGACGGTCGGTGCGCCAGTGGCGGGCGGCGGCATAGCGTTCGAGAACATCGGACCGCGGGTGGCCGAAACTGTTGCGATAGCCGGCCGAAAAGATGGCCTCTCGTGGCGTCACCGCGGCGATGAACTCCGCCGTCGATGAACCGCGGCCGCCATGATGCGGAACCACCAATACGTCGCTACCCAGGATGTCTCGGGATCGGCCCAGCAGAGCGCGTTCATCGGCCGCCTCGATGTCGGCCGTCAGCAGAATGCTCGCGCTGCCATTCCCGACGCGCAGAACACAGCTCAGGTTGTTCGACTTCTTTCCCTTGCCGCTGTAGTCGCCAGCATCCGGATGCAGGACGGCGAAGCGAACACCGTCCCATTCCCACGCCTGCCCGGCTGCACACGGCTCCCCGCCCAACTCGGGAAGCGAGGAAAGAGTACGCGCGATCGGCCCATGCGCCTGCACCGCGGACACCCCTCCCGAATGGTCCTTGTCGCGGTGCGAAACGACGAGCGCATCAAGCCGGGTAACGCCGACCGCGCGCAGGAAAGGCACCACCACGCGCTGCCCGGCATTCGCCTCGGCGCTGTACAGAGGCCCCGTGTCATAGAGCAGCGAGTGCTCCGCCGTGCGCACCAGCACCGCCAATCCCTGACCGACATCGAGCACGTCGACCCAGGCTTCGCCGGCGGCAGGCCTCGGTGGCGGCAGGAGGAGCGCCGGCAGCAACAGGAACAGGCCAATCCAGCGCGCCGGGAACCCGCGCGGCAACAGCAGCCAGACGACGCCCAGGACGGCCAGCAGGGCGGCCCACAAGGGCGGCGCCGGCTGTTGCCATACCGGCCAGCCGGCGAGCCAGTCGAGCAGCACCATCAACTGCGACAGCAGCCAGTGATCGAGATGCAGCAGAGGCGGCCAGGGCAGCAGCACGTAGACGAGCGCCAGCGGGGTAATGACGAAGCTCACCACCGGAACCGCCACGGCGTTGGCCAGCGGCGACACCAGCGAGAACTGCTGGAAGAACAACAGGAGCAACGGCAGGCTGCCAATGGTGACGGCCCATTGCGTCGCGCCCCATTGCCTGAATCCCGCATGCCACCGGCGCTCACTGCTCACTTCGCCCAGACGCGAACTGCCCGCGAAGAACAGCACGGCGACGGCACCGAAGGACAGCCAGAATCCGGTCGCCAGGACCGCCCACGGATCGAGCAAAAGCACGGCGAGCAAGGCCAGCAGGAGCGTCCGGCTGGCTCCCAGATTGCGGCCGGACCACAGCGACCAGGCCACCACGGAGAGCATGTACAGGGTGCGCTGCGCCGGCACCTCGAATCCGGCCAGCAGCGCATAGGCCAACGCCGCCATCCACGCGGCGAGCACGGCCGCCTTCTGAGCGGGCAGACGCAGCATCAGCCGTTCGCTGCGCCGCCATAGTCCGCCAACCAGCAATCCGCAAAGCGCCGCGACCATCGTGACATGCAACCCGGAAATGCTGACGAGATGCGTGACCCCGGTGCGGTTGAACACCAGCCACTGCGCCCCGGGAATCGCACGCTGATCCCCTATGGCCAGCGCGATCAGCACCCCGGCGAAGAGGGCGTCCGGCAAGGCCGCCTGGAAGCGTTCGCGCACACGGTCACGCAGCCGCTCGACGAGATAATCGGGCCGCCAGACGAAGTCGTCGACGCGCGCAATCTCCTGACGCGCGCGGATCGTTCCGGTCGCCCGGATACCGCGCTCGAGCAGCCAGGCCTCGTAATCGAAGCCGTGCGGATTGGCTCCGCCATGGGGCCGCTTGAAACGTGCCGTGAAGCGCCAACGCTCGCCCGGATGCATCGCGCGGGAAGCCGCCCCCGTATCGTCATCTTCGACGTCGTCCCAGGAGTGATACCACGACAGATAAACGCGTTCAGGCACACGGGCACCGGGAGTGAGTACTTCCTCGACATCGAACAAGAAACGCTCGCCACGTTCGAAGCGCTGCGGCAGTGCGGCCACGACGCCGACCAGCTCGATATCGCGGACTTCCCACGACTCGGGCAGATGGTCCGCCAGGCGTACCTCCGCCCGCCAGCCTGCCCAGGAGAACCCCAGTGCCGCGCAGGCGAGCAGCGTCGCCACGCGGAAATACCACGTTCCGCGATTCGCCGCCAGCCAGACCCCGCCCATCCCCGCTGCGGCAAGGCACGCCACCGCCACCATCGACGGCAGATCGGACTGCATTTGCAGGAGGAGTATTCCGGCCGCGAAGGCGAGGATGGAAAGACGCATTCAGATCACCCGGAGAACGGATCGAGCGCGGCAAAGAAAAACGGGGAAAGACGTTTCAT
>DBMG01000020.1:0-599 GCA_002304785.1 Candidatus Accumulibacter sp. UBA704
GGCCATCGGGCGCGCCATCGAGTCCTGGGACAGCGACGCGCGCGTGGTCATCGTCGGCACCGGCGGCCTGTCGCACCAGCTCGACGGCCAGCGCGCCGGATTCCTCAACAAGGAGTTCGACCTGCTGTTCATGGACAAGCTGATCGACGACCCGCTGTGGGTGACGCGCTACTCGATCCCCGACCTCGTCGAGCTGACCGGAACGCAGGGCGTCGAGCTGCTGATGTGGCTCACCGCGCGCGCCGCCCTGCCTGGCGGCGTCAACAAGGTGCATTCCAACTACCACGTCCCGATCTCCAACACCGCCGCGGCGCTGATGGTGCTGGAGTCGGTCTGAGCATCGAAGTAATGACCGACGGCAATTCAACTCCTCCCCACCACGGGGCCACCGCATGCCCGTCACACATCCGTCATTCCGGCGAAAGCCGGAATCCAGGCTTTCGGAGCACAAACTGGATCCCGACCTACGCCGGGATGACGAAAGATTGGGCCAGGGAAGGGGATGAGGTATTCCGCACAACGCCGAGCGACAAAGCCCCCATCAGACAGTCACCGGCACACCGACAACCAAGGAGAACAACCCCATGCGCGTACAAGTC
>DBMG01000020.1:716-920 GCA_002304785.1 Candidatus Accumulibacter sp. UBA704
GTCGGCGCGCGCATGCACGCCGAAGGACTGGTGCACCGCGGCATCGACCTGCTCATCGAGAACCGCCGCCACCGCATCGACCTGCACGGCCTGACCGGCGGCAAGACGGTGATGATCTACGGCCAGACCGAGCTAACCAAGGACCTCATGGAAGCACGCAAGGCCGCCGGCCTGAAAACGGTTTACGAGGCCAAGGAAGTCAGC
>DBMG01000020.1:963-3427 GCA_002304785.1 Candidatus Accumulibacter sp. UBA704
GCCGGCTGCGACGGCTTCCACGGCGTCTGCCGTGCCAGCGTGCCGCGCAACGCCATCACCAACTACGAGCGCGTCTATCCCTTCGGCTGGCTCGGCCTGCTCTCCGACACGCCGCCGGCCTCCGAGGAACTCATCTACGTGAAGAACGAGCGCGGTTTCGCCCTGTGCAGTATGCGCTCGCATACGCGCAGCCGCTACTACCTGCAGGTGCCGCTCTCCGAGCACGTCGAGCACTGGGCGGACGACCGCTTCTGGGAAGAACTGCGCCGCCGCCTCGACCCGCAAACCGCCGAGACGCTGGTTACCGGACCGTCGATCGAAAAGAGCATCGCCCCGCTGCGCAGCTTCGTCGCCGAGCCGCTACGCTTCGGCCGCCTGTTCCTCGCCGGCGACGCCGCCCACATCGTCCCGCCCACCGGCGCCAAGGGCCTCAACCTCGCCGCCTCGGACGTGCGCTACCTCGCTCGCGGGCTGATCGACTTCTACCACGGCGATGCAAACGGCATCGACAGCTACTCGGAACGCTGCCTCAAGCGCATCTGGAAAGCCGAGCGCTTCTCGTGGTGGATGACCATGCTGCTGCACCGCTTCCCGGATACCAATGCGTTTGATCAGAAGGCGCTGGAGGCGGAGCTGGATTATGTCGTGCACTCGCTGGCCGCTAGGACGACGCTGGCGGAGAATTATGTGGGATTAGCGTTTGTGGATTGAGCACGGCTGATACCGAGTACTGGGGATAGGCCAGGATTGTTTCAAATGTGGAAGAAGCAGTCCTGCGCTGCCCTTGCAAGCGCAAACAGAATCAGCTGCGATCACGTGCCTTCGCTGGTTTGATCCGGGAACAATCGTGGCCTGTCCCCGCCCGGGCAACTCAGATCCCGTATATCCGGTTGTAGGCCGCCAGCGCCTTGCTGACTTCGGCCGAGGGGCGGGCGGCGTCGCCGAGACCGAACTCGGCCTGCAGCGACGTCCTGTTTTCCGTGATGTAGTCGATCACGCGGTCGAGGTTGTCCAGGCGGTTGGGGATGAAGTTGTTGCTCGAATTGAGCAGTTCGGCCGACTTGGCGAAATTGGCCGCAAACTGCTGCACCGCGTCGATCACACCGCTCCGGATCTTCGCGAGGGCAGCATCGAGCTCGGCGGCGTCGATGGACAGCAGATTCGAGGATGGGTCGATACTGAAACCGAGATCGTTCAGCCCGCGAAAGCCGCTGGCTGCGCCGTTGAAGATGTTTTCGATGCTCTGTTCGAGTTCGTACAGCGAGATCTCGGCGGCTTGCGTGCCGTGCAGCAAGCCGTTGGTCCTGACGGATGGATCGAAGCGTTCGATCCACGCGTTGTACTTGTCGGCGAAGTTTTGCAACTGCGCCTTGATCGTCGCGTCGTCCATCGTTCCGTCGACGCTGCCCAGCGTTTCCGCCGTGCCCTGCAAGACCTTGACACCAGCGCCCAGTTCGCTCAACTCGGCGTACTGCGCCTTGTAGGTGACGTCCCGGGTGTTGATGACGCTCATCATGCGGTAGGCCAACTCCGGGTCGAACAACGAGACGTTGCGACCGTTTGCGGAGAGGTGCTGGCTGTCGGCGGACGAGGTTTTCAGGGCACTCAGGAAATCGAGGTTTGACGAATCGTCGTTGTTGACGAGCAGCGATCCGATCAACGCGCTGAACGACTCCGACCGGATGCTTGCCACGCGCAATGCCAGCGACGAAGCGAAATCCCCGGTTGTGCCCTGATTCAGGGCGAGCATCGAGTTGCCGTCGCCATTTGTCTGGCGCGCGGATTGAAGCATTCCCAATAGGCTGCTTACGGTTCCGATGGGTGACATGGTGCCTCCTGCTGCAATTACTTGATCGGATGGCCGGACTTCCGGCGCATCGATGTGCACTGAGCAATTTGTGCGCCAGATTGCGAGTACGCACCGATGCCGCCGTGGTACAAGGCTTGGCGCCTGCCTACGGCCGCCTGAAGTGGCGAAAAGGACTGAGGTGTCCGGCGACGCGGCAAACATTGCCGGACAGGCAGGCTCGGAACACCGGTCATTGCCTCACAATTGCCTTGGCAGCATTTGGGGTGACCGCGTCGCTTGCCATGCGCACTTCGGCGGGCCTATTCTGAAAGTCGGACAACGCCCCGGGGCAGATCATCCCGAACACCCGTGAATAGAAGAAAGGAGAACCAGCATGAGACAAACCGCCGTTTCCCTCGCCCTCGCCGGCCTGCTCGCTTTCACCGCCGCGGGCTGCGCCGTGACGCGCGACCAATCGACCGTCGGCGAGTACATTGATGATTCGGTCCTCACCACCCGCGTCAAGGCGCGGTTCGCCGACGACAGCCAGGTCAGCGCGATGTCAATCACCGTCGAGACATTGAAGGGCGTCGTTCAGCTTTCGGGGTTCGCAAAGAACTCCGCGGAAAGAAACCGCGCCGGCGAGATTGCGCGGACGACTAGCGGCGTCAAGGG
>DBMG01000020.1:3470-5560 GCA_002304785.1 Candidatus Accumulibacter sp. UBA704
CTCTTCCGCCACGCCTCCAGGTCCGCCCGCTCGATCAGCGTCTCCTGCTGATTGATGTTGCCGGGAAGGCCGCTGCCGTCCCATTGCTCGGTCGCCCAACGCTTGATGTTGGCGTTCAGCTCGCCGTGTTCAACGGCATGGATCAGCGCCACCTCCGCATCATGGAACGACAATGATCCGCTGACCAGCAGCTCGGCCGCCTCGCGCAGCGACAGCGACGTACCGTGCCCCAGTTGCTGTTTATCCATGTCCTGCCTCCTTGATCGACGCCGGTTGCTTCGGAGCTTCCGGCGACGCTTCGTCCTTGCCAACCTTGCCGATGGCGCAGTTCTCCGGCGCGCCGAGGTCGGGCGGGCGGCCGCATGCGGTGCAGTAGCCACGCGCATCGATGATGCAGTACCCGATGCACGGGTAGGGAATCGCTCGTCGCTTCATGAAGACACTCCTTCTTTCCGATCCGTTTCAGCAGCAATGCGCTTTCCGGAACCGTACGACCCCGTCCGAACTACTCGCCGCGACCGACAATTGGCGCTGTCGGCAACCAGTAAACATGGAAACACACCCTTACATCTTCAATGTTGTCCTCCACTCCTGCCCTGCGTTAATCAATTACAGGACATAGCTTTATTGGAGAGCAGCGTGAGAAAAGCCTTGTTTGCCCTTGTTGCGACGGTCACGCTCGCGGGCTCGGGCGGTTGCATGGTTGTGCCGGTCCACGACGGTTATGGCTACGGTTATGTGGAGCCCAGAGTCTCGGTAGTAGTTCCGTATGGGTATTACGGAGAAGGACACCACCACTACCACGGCGGGCCGAGAGGTAGATGGTAAAACTGGGCTGGTCGCCAAGAAAAATTGCCGGAGCTTGAAAAATGTGGGCGCGGAGAGCGGAAACGCGGCCGATTCACTTCTACAATATCGGTTGCCGACACTGGCGCGCCCCGCTCTCTCCCCTATGCACCCCGATGATCTGCCGAAGCCCCCGCCGTTCCATTCACTTGTGAGGATGCGGCCTACCGCTCCCGGCCGCCATGAGTAAGCCACATTCCGGGAGTTCCGAAGTTTCCAGAGGCATATTGATGGTCATGACGGCGGTGGCAATTTTCTCCGTCGGCGATCTCATGGCCAAGTACCTGACGCGCTTCTATCCGATCGCCCTGATCGTCTGGGCGCGTTTCGCCTTCCACCTGTTGCTCGTCGTGGTCGTACTCGGCCCGCGCTATGGACGCTCGCTGGTACGGACCACGCGGCTCGGTGCGCAAGCGCTGCGCGGGCTATTGCTGGCCTTCGGCTCGGTATTCTTCGTCAGTGCATTGAAGTACATGCCGCTCGCGGAAACCACGGCCATCGCCTATCTGGCCCCGCTGCTGGTCACGCTGATGTCCGTCGTGTTTCTCAAGGAAAAGGTCGAACTGGCGCGGTGGATTGCCGTGTTTTGCGGATTCGTCGGTGTTCTCACCATCATCCGCCCCGGCACCAATGTGTTTACGTGGGCCGTTCTGCTGCCCATCGGAAACGCCATCTCCTTCGCTTCATACCAGATACTCACGCGCCGCCTGGCCGGTCTGGAGAGTCCCTACACGTCGATTTTCTACGCCGGGCTGGTCGGTATGGCGCTGATGTCGTTCGTGCTGCCCAGCGTCTGGACGCCACCGCAATCGGCGCTCCACGCCGCCCTGTTCGTCGGCATCGGCACGCTGGGCGGGTTCGGACACCTGATCCTGATCAAGGCCTACGACCACGCACCCGCCTCGCGGCTGGCTCCGTTCAGCTATTCGCAATTGATCTGGGTGGCGGCAATCGGTTTCCTTGCGTTCGGGGACTTTCCGGACGCCTGGTCGTTACTCGGAATCGCCATCCTCATCGCCAGCGGGATTTATATCGCGAGCCACCAGCGCCGATCGGAACGGCAACTGGTCAGCCAAGGGAAAGACGGCTAGTCCGCACGTTCCGGTGCCAGCTTGAACGCTACGAGAAGCGCAACAGCCTGAAGGGTGGCAGCAAACAAGCGCCACATCGGGAGGTCGTCGCTTTCAATGATGTCTTGCATGGTCAGGTGCATGGTTGCCTCCGGGAAAACGCCAATCTATCCC
>DBMG01000013.1:0-17476 GCA_002304785.1 Candidatus Accumulibacter sp. UBA704
TCGATCTGGTGCTCGATCGGCAGGCCGTGGCAGTCCCAACCCGGGATGTAGGGCGCGTCGAAACCGGCCAGCGTTTTCGAGCGGACGATGATGTCCTTGAGGATCTTGTTGACCGCATGGCCGATGTGGATATCGCCGTTGGCGTAGGGCGGTCCGTCGTGCAGGACGAAGCGTGGACGTCCCTTGGAAATCTCGCGGATCTTCTGGTAGAGCCGTTTCTCTTGCCAGGCTTTCACCCATTGCGGCTCGCGCTTGGCGAGGTCGCCGCGCATCGGGAAGGTTGTATCGGTCAGGTTCAGCGTGTTTTTGTAGTCGGCCATGGCGATCACTCAGTGCGTGAAATACTGTCTTGCGGATTCAAGGTCTTGGGAAATTTGGGACTTCAGCGCGTCGATGTCGGGAAATCTTCTTTCGTCGCGTAGTTTGTGCAGGAAGCGCACGGAAAGGTGTGCGCCGTAGATGTCTTCGTCGAAATCAAAGAGGTGAATTTCCAGCAGCGGGTTGATTCCTTGATTGACGCTTGGGCGGAAGCCGATGTTGGCGACGCCCCGGTGCGGTCCGTCCGCCAACCCGCGCACCTCGACGGCATACACGCCGATCAGCGGCGGATTGGCGTGTTTGATGCGGATATTGGCCGTCGGGACGCCCAACTGCCTGCCGAGTTGGCGGCCGCGCACGACGCGGCCATCGATCACGTAGGGGCGGCCAAGGAATCGTGCGGCGTCTTCCATGCGGCCGTCGGCGAGCGCTGCACGGACTGCGGAACTCGAAACGCGCACGCCGTCGACCATGATGCTGGGCACGGCTTCGACTGCGAAGCCGTGGCGGTGGCCGGCGTCCTGGAGCAACGCGAAGTTGCCGTGTCGTTTGGTCCCGAAGCGAAAATCGTCGCCGACGATGAGATGTTTGACACGCAGGCTGCGGACCAGCAGTTTTTCGATGAATTCCTCGGCTTCCAGGTGGGCGAAGCCGGTATTGAAATGGCAGACGCAGGTTAGCGCGACGCCTTCCTCGGCGAGCATCTCGAGTTTTTCTCGCAGCGTGGACAGTCGCGCCGGCGCTGATTCAGGGGCAAAAAATTCGCGGGGGTGCGGTTCAAAAGTCAGGGCCGCCGGCAGCATCTGCTGGCTTACGGCGACCGAGCGCAGGCGTTCCAGCAGGGCTCGATGGCCGAGATGGACGCCATCGAAGTTGCCGATGGTCAACGCCGTGGCCTGCGGGGCCGAGCGAGAAAAACCGCGATAAACGAGCATCAGGGGCGAGGTGTTGCCGGAGAAACGGAAAAGGGTTGAATTATAACGGCGTTTCAAGGCCTTGGGCTCCGCAACCAGTTGCCTTTGGCGGCGTCGCAACGCTGGTTCTCCTGCGTCCGCGAGATGCCGGAAGTCGCTTATACTCGGCTGCTTGATTACTTTTTCCTGACCGGGGATGAGCCAGAGCCTTTGCTACCACTGCGGTTTGCCGATTCCGCCGGACGTCGCTCTGGCGGTGCGGGTTGGCGGACAGGAGCGCGCGGTGTGCTGCATCGGCTGCCAGGCGGTGGCGCAGGCCATTGTGGCCAACGGT
The DNA here is from genome assembly GCA_002304785.1 of Candidatus Accumulibacter sp. UBA704. Taxonomy (GTDB): domain Bacteria; phylum Pseudomonadota; class Gammaproteobacteria; order Burkholderiales; family Rhodocyclaceae; genus Propionivibrio. Next base: position 1,567 of record DBMG01000013.1, read on the forward strand.
CTGGAGGATTACTACCGCAACCGCGACGCGCTGCCGGATTCGCCGCGCGAGGCATTGCCGACGGTGCTTGAGAGCCTCGTGTTGTACGACCACGCCGATTTCCAGAAGGGTTTCGTGCGCGCGTTGTCCGAACACGAGCGCGAGGCGGCGCTGATCGTCGAGGGCATCACCTGCGCGGCGTGCATCTGGCTGATCGAGCATCACGTGGCGAAACAGTCGGGGGTGGCAGGCGTCGAAGTCAATTTCAGCACACACCGCGCCCGCGTGCGCTGGAACGAGCAGCAAGGCAAGCTCTCGGACATCCTCGCGGCGATCGCCGCCATCGGCTACCGCGCCCATCCCTACGATACGGCACGCAGCGAGGAACTGGCGCGCAAGGAACGGCGCAGCGCGCTGTGGCGCGTGTTCGTCGCCGGCTTCGGGATGATGCAGGTGATGATGTATGCGGTGCCGGTGTATCTGGCCGGCGAAGGTGATATGACCGCCGACATCGAGTCGCTGATGCGCTGGGCCAGCCTGGTGCTGACGCTGCCGGTCGTGGGCTATTCGGCGGCGCCGTTCTTCCGCGGCGCGTGGCGCGACTTCGGGCAGCGCCGCGTGGGCATGGACGTGCCGGTAGCCCTTGGCGTCGGCGCGGCCTTTCTGCCCAGCGTGTGGGCGACGCTCACGGCGTCCGGCGAGGTTTATTTCGATTCGGTGACGATGTTCGTCTTCTTCCTGCTCGGCGGGCGCTACCTCGAAATGACGGCGCGACAACGGGCGGTGAGCGTCAACGAGGCGCTGGCTAAGTTGATGCCGGCGTTTGCCGCCCGCGTCGCGGCTTACCCGGCCGACAGGGCGCTCGCGCAAGTGCCGGCGGCCGACCTGCGTCCGGGCGACGTCGTGTTGGTGCGTCCGGGCGAGGCCATTCCGGCCGACGGCGTCGTCGTCGAAGGGCAAAGTGCCGCCAACGAGGGGCTGCTGACCGGCGAGAGCGCGCCGGTGCCCAAATCGCCGGGAGCGACGGTGATCGGCGGTGCGGTCAATGTCGACGGTCCGCTCTATGTGCGTGTCGAGCAAGTGGGCGAGGCGACGCGGCTGGCGGCGATCGTCGGGCTGATGGAGCGCGCGTCGCTGGAGCGGCCACGCCTCGTGCAACTCGCCGACCGCATCGCCGCGCGCTTCATTCAGGCGCTGCTGGGGGTGGCGGCAGCGGTGGCCGTGACATGGTGGTTCGTCGATCCGGCTCGGGCGCTGTGGATTACGGTGTCGGTGCTGGTGGTGACCTGCCCGTGCGCGCTGTCGCTGGCCACACCGGTGGCGCTGACCATTGCCAGCGGAGCGCTGGCGCGCGCCGGACTGTTGGTGACACGCAGCCACGCCGTCGAGACGCTGGCGCGGGCGACGCATTTCGTCTTCGACAAGACCGGGACGCTGACTTACGGCCGTCCGGCGCTGCTCGACGTGCTGCCGCTCGGCAGGCTCGACGGTGGAGCGTGCACGGCGTTGGCCGCGGGCATCGAGCATGCTTCGGAGCATCCCCTTGGCGTGGCGTTGCGCGAGGCGGCAGGGGCCTCGGCGCAAGCCGTTCCAGGTGCCACCAATACGCCGGGTTGTGGCATGCAGGCCTTGTTTGAGGGCTGCGACGTTCGCGTCGGGCGGCCCGATTGGGCCGGGGAATTGCATCGGCAGGCGTTGCCGGAATCGGCGCGCGCATGGCTCGATGGCGGTGATACCGTGGTAGCGCTGGCCGATGAGACGGGCTGGCTGGCGCTGTTCCGTTTCGGTGACGGTATCCGCCCGGAGGCCGCGGCAGCGGTGAGCGCATTGCGCGCTGCCGGGCTGCGTTTGGCGCTGTTGACCGGGGATGCGGCGCCGGTGGCAGCGCGTGTCGCGCAGGCGCTCGACATTGACGAGGTGCGCGCCGAGGCGACGCCGGAGGTCAAGCACGCCTATGTCGAGTCGCTGCAGAAGCAGGGGGCGGTAGTGGCGATGGTCGGCGACGGGGTCAACGACGCGCCCGTCCTTGCCCGGGCGCAGGTGTCGGTGGCCATGGGAGGCGGCTCGCAGCTGGCGCGCACGCAGGCCGATCTGGTGCTGCTCTCGGAGAACCTCGAACAGATCGTCTGCGGCTACCATCTGGCGCGACGCAGCCTGCGCGTGATCCGGCAGAACCTGGTGTGGTCCTTCGTCTACAATTCCGTGGCCTTGCCGCTGGCGATGCTCGGTTTTGTCACGCCGTGGATGGCCGGCATCGGAATGTCCGGCAGTTCGCTGCTGGTGGTACTCAACTCGTTGCGCTTGCAGCCCCGGGAGGGGCGATAGCATGGAGATTCTCTACCTGCTGATCCCTTTGTCGGTAGTCTTGGTGTTCGCCATCGGCGTTGCATTCTGGTGGTCGCTGCGCAGCGGCCAGTTCGACGACCTCGAGGGGCCGGGGCACCGGGTGTTGATGGACGATGACAAGGTGCGGGATGACGAGCCGCGCGATCCGCCGCGCGGCAAGATGTAGGTCAATGCCCCTGCGCCACCATTTCCAGGCGCACGATATCTCCGTCGTAGAAGCGGCTACCGGGTTCGCGCCGCACCAGCAGCCGCTCGCGCAGGAAGGAGGCAATGATGCGGCTGGCGGTTTCGATGGTGGTGCCGAGCATCAGGCTCAGGTCTTCGCGGCTGAAGTTGTAAATCCGGTTGCTTTCCCCGTCGCGCAGGTGCAGCAGCAAGCGGGCCATGCGTACGCGTGCCGTCGCCCCCGTGCTGGTCATGTCCACCAGCCATTGCTCGGTTTCCCGCAGGGCGGCCTGCCATTTTTGCATCAGGTTCCATTGGAAGCTGGCCTGTTGGAGGCACACCTGCTGAACTGCGCGGATCGGGGTGCGGCAGGCGTGCACCGTTCCAACCGTCACGGCCGTGTGGGCGTAGCTGCCGGCGAGCAATCCTTCGATGCCGGCAACGTCACCGGGTTTGAGGACGCGCACGATGCGCGGTTCGCCGTCCCAAGCCGAGGCAATCAGCTTTACCACGCCGGTGCGCAATACCCACAGGTGTTCAGCCTTGGCTCCCGACATGTAAAGTGTTTCGTCGGCGGGTATGCCGGTGTTGTCGACGTCCACGTGCAGCGTGGCGATGGCGTCCGGTGACAGGCCGGCGAAGAAGGAATTTTCGCGGCCGTCGCAGGCCAGGCAATTGGCGTTGCCGCGCCAGGCGGTACAGGTTCTAAGTATTTCTGCTTTGGAATTCATTCGTGGGAGTATCCCGACCGAGCGGTGTGAGGTCAACCGGGCAAGGCGTCCGGTTGACCGTCGCAGTGTCAGAAGCGATAGCCGATACCGACGCCCAGCAACCACGGGTCGAGATCGACACGTCCGATCTTGGAGCCGTTCAGCTTCACGTCGGTATCGATTTTGACGTACTTGGCGTCGACGTTGATTAACCAGTTCTTGTTCAGCGCGACGTCGAAGCCGAGTTGTCCTGTCCAGCCGAAGCTGTCCTTTTCGACTTCGGCGGCACCGTCAAGGATGTTGTCGCGATCGTAAAAGCGGGTGTAGTTCACGCCTGCGCCGACATAGGGCTTGAAGGCGCCAAGATCGGTGAAGTGGTATTGCAGCAACAGTGATGGCGGCAGCGCCTTGATTGTTCCCTTTTTGGTGCCGCCGACGTCGATGTCGATTTTCTGCGGGTAGGTCAGCACCAGTTCCGCAGCGATGTTCCTGGTGAAGAAATAGGTGATGTCAACTTCGGGAATCCAGCGGTTCTCAGCCTGGACCTTGGTTGTGCCGCCGAGCGGCAAACCCGAGCTTTGTCCGTTGTCCCAGTCCAGATACACGGCACGGCCGCGCACCAGCCAGTTGCCTTCGGATGCCTGCTGCGCCATGGCTGGCAATGCGACGGAAAGTGCGAGGCCAAGAGCGGCAAGTTTCAACGACTTTTGCATTGTGTTCCTCCCCTATTGAGTTAAAAAAACCACACTACCGAGATGGGGATTCTATCATTCTTTCGAGAAAGAATTGATTTGTATCAATCTCAAAACCGTTTATGAGAGCGTTTGTCTCTTTATTGCAACGTCTTTGGAAGATGTGGGTAAAATGCTCGCGCTTGACGAATTGATGTGAATCAATCAGTATTGGTCAATAACATTATTGTCAGAATGGTTGTTTCGGTTCTACAAAGAATAACGGGGTGCGTGTCGATTGACGGCAGGTTGACGGTCCGGGAGCGAGTGGATAGCCTGCTGCTGATGTCATTCCCTGGCATGCCTTTGGTTTGTTAAACCGGTTCCTTCGATAACATGAGGTGGGTTTATGTCGGAAACTCAGTCTGCCTATAACTACAAGGTTGTGCGGCAATTCACCGTGATGGCGGTTGTGTGGGGGATCGTGGGCATGCTGGTGGGCGTGATCATCGCTGCCCAACTGGTGTGGCCGGATCTGAATATCGGCTTCCTGCATTTCGGTCGCTTGCGTCCGCTGCATACGAACGCCGTCATCTTCGCGTTCGGCGGGTGTGCGCTGATGGGTACGTCCTTTTACGTCGTGCAGCGAACGTGCCACACGCGGATTTTCTGTGACAAGCTGGCTGCCTTCACCTTCTGGGGTTGGCAGTTGGTAATCGTGCTGGCCGCGATCACCCTGCCGCTCGGAATTACGTCGGGCAAGGAATACGCCGAGTTGGAATGGCCGATCGACATCCTCATCGCGGTGGTCTGGGTGTCCTACGCCATCGTTTTCTTCGGCACGATCTTCAAGCGCAAGGTGTCGCACATCTACGTGGCCAACTGGTTCTACGGAGGTTTCATTCTGGCCGTGGCGCTGCTGCATATCGTTAACAGCGTAGCCATTCCAGTATCGCTGACCAAGTCCTATTCCGCGTATGCCGGCGTTCAGGACGCGATGATCCAATGGTGGTATGGGCACAACGCGGTCGGCTTTTTCCTTACCGCCGGCTTCCTTGGCATGATGTACTACTTCGTGCCGAAGCAGGCCGAGCGGCCGGTGTATTCGTACCGGCTGTCGGTGGTGCACTTCTGGGCGCTGATCTTCACCTACATGTGGGCCGGTCCACACCACTTGCACTACACGGCGCTGCCCGACTGGACGCAGTCCCTCGGCATGATTTTCTCGCTGATCCTGCTGGCGCCTTCCTGGGGCGGGATGATCAACGGCATCATGACCCTGTCCGGAGCGTGGCACAAGCTGCGTGACGATCCGATCCTCAAGTTCCTGATCACTTCGCTGTCGTTCTACGGCATGTCGACGTTCGAAGGGCCGATGATGTCGATCAAGACGGTCAACGCCCTGTCGCACTACACGGACTGGACGATCGGTCACGTGCATTCCGGCGCGCTGGGCTGGGTGGCGATGGTTTCCATCGGTGCCATCTACTACCTGCTGCCGCGTCTGTTCGGCAAGCCAGAAATGCATAGCGTCAAGCTGATTACCGTGCATTTCTGGGTGTCCACGATCGGCATCGTTCTGTACATCGCCTCGATGTGGATTTCCGGCGTGATGCAGGGCTTGATGTGGCGTACCGTCAACAGCGACGGCACCCTGGCCTACAGTTTTGTCGAGTCGGTCAAGGTGTCGTATCCGTTCTGGGGCATCCGGCTGATGGGCGGGGTGCTGTTCCTTTCCGGCATGTTGATCATGGCCTACAACATGGCCAAGACGATGGCCGGCGGCAAGGCAGAAGACGCGCCGGTGCTGCTGCCCGCCGGACACCACGCCTGACAGGGAGGAATGGAGAAAATGAAACTGACGCATGATTCGATCGAACGCAATGTCGGCCTGCTGATCATCCTGGTCGTGCTGGTGGTGAGCGTGGGGGGGCTGCTGGAGATTCTGCCGCTGTTCTTTCAGAAATCGACCACCACGCCGGTCGAGGGCCTGAAGCCCTACAGCGCGCTGCGCCTGACCGGGCGCGACATCTATATCCGGGAGGGGTGTTTCCTTTGCCACTCACAGATGATCCGTCCTTTCCGGGCCGAAACCGAGCGCTACGGGCACTACTCCGTGGCTGGCGAATTCGTCTATGACCATCCGTTCCAGTGGGGGTCCAAGCGTACGGGACCGGACCTGCACCGGGTGGGTGGCCGCTACTCGGACGAGTGGCATCGCGCGCACCTGATCAACCCGCGTGACGTGGTTCCGGAGTCCAACATGCCGGCTTTCGCCTGGCTGGCCAAGACGCCCGCCGATGCCGCAATCGTCGGGGCCAAGATGTCCGCGTTGCGCAAGGTCGGCGTCCCTTACACCGATGAGGAGATCGCCGGTGCAGCCAAGGAGGTTGAAGGAAAAACGGAAATGGATGCGCTGATTGCCTACCTGCAAGGGATGGGGCTCGAACTCAAGGGTGCTCGCTAGATCATGGACATCACCATCAATGACTTGCGCTCCGTCGTGACCGTCGTGTCGCTGCTCACCTTTCTGGGGATCGTCTGGTGGGCCTACGGGCTTAAGAGCAGCCAGAAGCGCTTTGAGGAAGCAGCCAATCTGCCTTTCACCGACGTCGACGCCGAGCGCGTCGAGCTAGGCCTTTCTTCCCGCGAAGAACAAAGGAAAACATCATGAGCGATTTTGTGAATGAGTTCTGGAACTGGTATGTCATCCTGATCGTGCTGATCAGTATTGTGGCCTGCGCCGTCTTTCTTTGGACGCAAAGCATGGCCCGGCCGGGAACTGCGCAGACCACCGATACCACCGGTCACGTGTGGGATGAGACCCTCGAGGAATACAACAACCCTTTGCCGCGTTGGTGGATGTGGCTTTTTTATGCCACCGTCGTTTTTGGGCTGGTGTACGTCGCGCTGTATCCCGCGTTGGGGCGTTTCCCCGGCGTTTTCGGCTGGAGCACGGCCGATGAGCACCGCAAGGAGATCGAACGCGTCGATGCGCAGGTCAAGCCGATGTTCGAGAAATACCTGAAGATGGACCTGCAGGCCGTGGCTACCGACAAGAATGCGATGGACATGGGCGCCCGCCTGTTCCAGACCTACTGCATCCAGTGTCACGGAGCGACAGCACAAGGTTCTCGCGACAAGGGTTACCCGAACCTGACCGACAAGGATTGGCAGTGGGGCGGTGAGCCGGCGCAGATCATCGAGAGTATCACCAACGGGCGGATCGGGATGATGCCTCCTTTTGGCGGTAATCCGGACGCCGTTGGCGGCGAACCCGGCGCCAGGGAACTGGCCAATTACGTGCGCTCGTTGTCCGGGCTGTCGCACAACGCCGAACTGGCCGGGAAGGGCAAGGAAAGGTACAACGCGGTGTGCTTCGCCTGCCATGGCCCGGACGGCAAGGGCATGACAGCACTGGGCGCCCCGAATCTGACGGACAAGGTGTGGCTCTACGGAGGTTCCGAGGCCAAGATCGTCGAGACGATCGTCGGCGGGCGCACCAATCAGATGCCGGCATGGAAGGATTTTCTCGGCGAAGCCAAGATCCACGTCATGGCGGCGTATGTGCTTAGCCTGAGTTCAGGGGCTACGGCAAAATAGCCACGCAACAAAAAGGCGACGCAAGTCGCCTTTTGTTGTCTAATCGACTGATGAACAAGACTGCCCCTTCACAAACATCCCGCGTCAGGGAGGTGCCCGTCAATACGGCCGGATTGTACGAAAAGCGGCGCAAGGTCTATGCGCGAAGCGTCAGCGGTGTATTCGACAACTGGCGCTGGATCATGGTCTGGGTGACGCAAGCGCTGTTCTACGGGTTCTGCTGGATGGATTGGGGCGGGCGCCAGGCCGTCCTTTTCCATCTTGTCGAGCGCAAGTTCTACATCTTCGGCATGGTCTTCTGGCCGCAGGACGCGATCTACCTGGCGATCCTGCTGGTGATCTCGGCGTACGCCTTGTTCCTCGTCACCGCCATCGGCGGGCGGCTTTTCTGCGGCTACGCCTGTCCGCAGACCGTGTATACCGAGATCTTCATGTGGATCGAGCGCAAGGTCGAGGGCGAGCGGCCGGCGCGCATGAAGCTCGATGCCCAGCCGATGACGGCGCGCAAGTTCCGGCTCAAGCTGCTCAAGCATCTTCTCTGGGCCGTGGTCGCCGTCTGGACGGGCCTGACTTTCGTCGGCTATTTCACGCCGATCCGGGAGTTGATGGCGGCGATCCGCACTTTGTCGCTGGGCGGCTGGGAAATCTTCTGGATCTGCTTCTATTCGGCTTTCCTGTACATGATGGCGGGGTTCATGCGCGAGCAGATGTGTAAGTACCTGTGCCCTTACGCCCGTTTCCAGGGAGTCATGTTCGATCCGGATACGCTGATCATCAGCTACGATCCGGAGCGCGGCGAGCCGCGCGGCCCGCGCCGGAAGAACGCGGGCAATGAGGGGCGGCCACTCGGCGACTGCATCGATTGCCACATCTGCGTCCAGGTCTGTCCGACGGGGATCGACATTCGCCAGGGATTGCAGTTGGAGTGCATTGCCTGCGCCGCCTGCATCGATGCCTGCGACGAGGTGATGGACAAGGTCAACCTGCCGCGCGGGCTGATCCGCTATTCCACGGAGAATGCGCTGGCGCGCCACTATTCTGCGCGAGATATCCTGGCTCATCTGATGCGTCCGCGCACTCTCTTGTACGCGGGGATCTTGCTGGTGATCGTGGCGGCCACGTCGTGGAGCCTGGTGACGCGCATCCCGCTCAAGGTCGATGTCATCCGGGATCGGGCGATGCTCTACCGCGAGGCTGATGACGAACAGATTGAGAATGTTTTTCGCCTGCACGTGATGAATACCGACGAGAAGCCTCATCGCTACAGTATTACGGTGGGCGGGATCGAGGGAATCGGCATCGTCGGCGAGAAAACAGTCGAGGTTCCCGCCGCTTCAAACAAGAGTTTTGTGGTCGTTGCCTCGGCCAAGGATGGGGCCGCGCCGAAGGGATCGAACAAGATCCTCTTTGAAATCCGCGCGGCGGAAAACGGCGCGATTGCCGTTCAGGAAAAATCAACCTTCTTCATGCCATGAATTCGAAATTGATTCCTGCTCTTCCCTGGTACCGCCATCGCTGGCCGTGGCTGCTCATGCTCGGTCCGTTCACCGTCATCGTGGCCGGGGTGATCACGCTTTGGTTGGCGCTCCGCAGCAATGACGGACTGGTGGCGGACGACTATTACAAGCAGGGACTGGCCATCAACGAGGTGACTTCGCGCGATCGGCGGGCTGCGGAACTGGAACTGCGCGGCGAAGTGTCTCTGGATACCGGGCGTCAGTTGGTACGCGTGACTTTGAACCGCGGAAAGCTGACCGAGATGCCGGGGGGTCTTGTCCTGAAACTGTCCCATCCGACTCGTGGTGGACTCGATCAGTCGTTCCGGCTGCAGCGTGACAATTCCGGAGGCTATTCGGCTGGGTTGGCCGGCATTCCCGGCGGACGCTGGTACCTCAGTCTGGAAGACGAGGCTCGCGAGTGGCGGTTGTCCGCTTCCTGGGATCCCGCTCAACAACCTGCGTTAATGCTCACGCCCGCGCCGAAATAGGCGCGGAAGGCGGCAAAGGCTGCGTCAGTTCTTCTTGCCGAATTTCTGCACGAGTTGATTCAGCTTTTCAGCGCGCTGTTTTTCAATAGCTTCCGCTGCTTTCTGGGCCTTGCGTCGTGCGACTTCCTTCTTGAAACGTTCGCGGAGGATGTCGGCGGCATGCTTGCGATGCTCCGCGGGAACCGTTCCGGCATCGCTGCCATCAAGGTTGAACCGCTGTTGCGCATTTTCCATCGACTTCAGATAGCGATACGAGTTGGTATGCATGCCGAGCGCCAACCGGAGTGCTTTGCGGTTGAGACTACCGTCTTGTGCGAGCAATTGCTTGTCGATGCCGATGGCCAAGGGGGCGTGATCGCGGAAAACCTGAAACTTCTCCTGTAGGGTGTTCAACAGGTTGCGGGCTTCCTGTGCGGGGGGCGGGGCAGTGGTGACGGTATTCATGAGGGGAACGTACGGATTCTGAAGGCAAAAGCAGCCGGGCTGAAAGCTTACCACGGCACGCGTGCGGCGCATAATCCGAAATCCGGCGGTTTCCCGCCGCACCTGTTTTGGCGCCATAGCTAAAGTATTGCGCTAAGCTGTACGTTATAGTCTTACGTATTCATGGAATTGCGGATATTAGAACCGAGTTGTTCTCTCGCATTACCGTTTGTGCATAGCCAAGTGGACATCAAAGGAGAACGCCGTGATCGAAGACGACGAAAGACCGGAAGCTCCCGGTAGCGTTCCCGACCTAAAGCCGCGTTTTACCCCACTCGTAATCGTGTCGATGCTGCTCGGTTTCCTGCTTTGCCTCGCGGGATTCGGAGCGTACTTCAGCTATCAAAAGAGCCGCGGCCTGGCGGCCGAGATCGTGAAGGCGCGCGAGGAAATCAAGAAAAAGGATGACGCCCTGGAAAGCATGAAAGCTCAGATCGAAGGGCTTTCACGGCAGATCAGCACGCTGAAGGAGTTTTCGGTGGCCCGCTCAGGAGCCAACGGAGCGGGGAAAGCGGGGGCGCCCCCGGAGCCCGCACTCCCGTTGGCAGCCTCCGCCGTTCCAGCGCCGATGCCGTCTTCGCCCGCGAATGCGAAGGAGCCTGCCAAAGACAATGCCGCCAGCGCGGCAAAGGCCGATGCGGCTTCCGTGTCGGCCAAGGAGAAAAGAGCGAAGCCGGATGCGCAGAATTGCGAGCTGGTCGGAAAGTCGCCTGAAGAACAGGCCGCAACGCTCAAGCGTTGCGTGGGGGCGATGGATGACGTTGCGGGAAAATCGCGTACGGGTTCGACAACAGAAAAGCGGCGCTAACGGTCAAAGCGGACGCGATTCCCTGCTCAGTGCGCGAAAGGTTGCGAACCGGTTCTTGTCGATCTGTTCCGCGTCGACCGCTTCCAGGATGGCGCATCCTGGTTCGCGATCGTGTCGGCAGTTGCGAAAGCGGCACTGGCCGAGGAATGGTCGAAATTCGCGGAAACCATGCTCCAACTCAGACAACGACAAGTGGTGCAGGCCGAATTCCTGCAGCCCAGGTGAATCTATCAGCGCCGCATTATTGTCCAATCGATAAAGCGTCGCGTGCGTGGTGGTGTGCTTTCCAGAATCGAGCGCTTCGGATATTTCTCGCGTCCGGGCATTGGCGAGCGGGATCAACGCGTTGACCAGGGTTGATTTTCCCATCCCGGATTGCCCGACAAGCACGCTCGTATGTCCTGCCAGATGCGGGCGCAAATCTTCGACGCTGCAACGTGCGGACAGGTGGAGTATCGGGTAGCCCAGCCGTGCAAGCGCTTTCAGCGCATTATCCGCAGGAGCAAGACGATCGGCCAGGTCACATTTGTTGAGCACGATCAGCGCGCTGATGTCCTGGCTTTCGGCCGCGACCAGGCAACGCGTGACCAGTTCTTCGGAATACGAGGGCTCGGTGGCGACGACGATGATGATTTGCGTCACATTCGCGGCGATCAGCTTTTGCCGGAATTCGTTCGAGCGATACAGCAGCGTCTGGCGAGGCATCACGGCGTCGATGACGCCTTGCGATTCGCTGCTGCGTAGTACTGACACCCGATCGCCGCAGGCGACGTCGCTTTTCTTTCCGCGCGGAAAACAGGGAAGTGTCTGGCCGTCGCCCAGTTCGACCAGATAATGCCGCCCGTGTGCGGCAATGACTGTCCCCTCGAGTTTCACGTTGGCTTGGGCAGAGTGGTGGATAAGCGCGATATGCGCAGCGCGGCCGGCGGATGCGAGTCGTAGAACAATGAGTGCAGCGGGTCCGGGGTCAGCGTGGCCGCGTTGTCTTCGTACAGCTTGACCAGCGCTCGGATCAGATCGGCCGCGGATGCATGCGCGGCGGCGTAGCGATCGGCTTCGAACTCGTGGCGGCGCGAAAGCAGGCTGGCCAGCGGCGTTGCCAGGAAGGTGAAAACCGGCACGGTCAGGAAGAACAGGATCAGCGCCATTGCCGTGCTGCGGGCATCTCCGCTGGTGACGCCAAGGCCAGCGTAGAACCAGTCCGTCTGCATCAGTTGTCCGAGTGCGAACAGCAAGAATAACGTCGTGCCGAAGATCAGGACGATCCGTTTGATGATGTGGCGGTGCCGGAAATGCCCCAACTCGTGTGCTAGCACGGCCTCGACTTCCTCCGGCTGAAGCCGGTTGAGCAACGTATCGAAGAAGACGATGCGTTTGGTCTTGCCGAAGCCCGTGAAATAGGCATTGCCGTGGGCGGAACGTTTCGATCCGTCCATGACGAACAGGCCGGAACTGGAGAACCCGCAGCGCGTCAACAATGCCTCGATGCGCGCTTTGAGCGCCGCGTCCTCGAGCGGCGTGAACTTGTTGAACAACGGCGCAATCCAGGTTGGGTAGATGAACAGGATCAACAGGTTGAATGCGCACCAGAACAGCCAAACATATAGCCACCACCGTTCGCCCATCTGCGCCATCAGCCACAAAACCGCGAGCAGGACGGGGGTGCCGATGGCGAGGCCAAGCGCCAGTTGCTTGAGCAGGTCGGATACGAACAGGCGCAGGGTCATCCGGTTGAAACCGAATTGCTCTTCGATGACGAACTGCGTGTACAGCGACAACGGCAGGTCCACGACTCCGGAGATAGCCATGACGCTGAAAATCAGGGCGATTCCGTACCAGGCTCCCTGCAGTTGCGAACTCCAGAAATCGTGCAGCGCCTGCAGTCCGCCTCCGAGGGTGAATGCGAGCAGGACAGCGATTTCCACAGCCAGTGCCAGGCGGCCGAAGCGTATCCGGGCGACGTTGTAATCAGCAGCCTTCTGATGTGCGAACAATGAAATGCGATCGGCAAACTGCTCGGGAACCTTTTCCCGGTTGGCAATGATATGCGAAACCTGCCGCGAGCCGAGCCATACCCGCAGCGCGACCATCAAGGCGAGCGCGCCGAGGAAGACGAGAGAGAAAGTGTTGAGCATCAAGCTGTGCCAGAATGCAGGTTTAATGTGTGGGACCGATTATATGGCACAGAACGACAATCATCTCGTCTGGCTGGACATGGAAATGACCGGCCTTGACCCGGAACGCGACCGCATCATCGAAATGGCGATGATCGTCACCGACAGCAATCTCGAAACGGTTGCCGAATCGCCGGTCTGGGCGGTGCATCAGGCAGACGAAGTGCTTGATGCGATGGATGACTGGAACAAGAACACGCATGGCAAGTCCGGCTTGATCGAGCGGGTCAAGGCTTCCGTCCTCGATGAAGCGGCTGTCGAGGCGGCGGCGCTGGCATTCATGCAGGAATACGTTGCCAAGCGCGTCAGTCCGATGTGTGGAAATTCAATCGGTCAGGATCGGCGCTTCATGGTGCGATACATGCCTGTACTGGAGGACTGGTTCCACTATCGCAATATCGACGTCAGTACACTGAAAGAACTTTGCCGGCGCTGGAAGCCCGACGTGGCGGCGGGCTTCGAAAAGGAATCGGCGCATACGGCGCTGGCCGATATCCGGGAGTCGATCGAAGAACTGAAGTATTACCGGGAGCGCTTCATCAAGCTGTGATGAAGGAGGGGCGTTGCGCCGGGAAGGTGCTTTAAGTCCTATGGTGCGCTGGGCGGTCTCGATGCGTCGGGTTCTTCACTGTCGGTGTTCAGGTCCGAGAGATTTGGAGGCGGCGTGGCTTTGCGCTCGCGCATGTAAAGATGGAACTTGTCGTCTGCCTGCCGATCGCTTGGCCGGTTGCCTTCCCATACCTTGCGCCATCCGGCTTGCGACAGGGCGTCCAGGTTGCGCGCGTTGCCCTGTACCAGCAGCCAGGAGCATTCCTTGGCTTCGTCATTCAGTTGCGGGACGGTCTGAATGCCAACGAAGTAGTCCAGGGAGGAAAGAAAGGATAGCGGCAGCCTGGGGGCTGCGACACAGTCCGGCTTTTCCGGGAGCGCGTTTCTCAGTGATTCCGCGACGCCGCGATATGTTTTGCCGTAATCGAACCACGGCATCCACAGGCTGGCGACAAGCAGCCAGAACAGGGTCAGGCCGGCCATCCAGTGCATCACTCCGCGCATCGGAGAGCGCGGACTGGTGACGATCATCCATAACCAGACAGCGGTTCCCGTCAGGGAAAGCACAAAGGCCAGTGCGTGGAAATGGCCGACAAATCCCGGCTCCAGCCGCACTGCTTGGCGGGCCAGGCGCTCGGGCCAGCCGAAGACCATCGCGTGCCATCCAATCCAGGCGATGATGGCAAAAAAGGTGAAAGTCATCATGCCGAACCAGTCGAAGGCATTGGCGGCGCCTCTGCGCAAGGAACTTACCCCGGGAACGGAAAGCAAAACCAGGGGAGGGAGAAGCAGCAGGGCAATGGAGCTACGCATTGCGACGAAAAACACCAGAAAAGCCAGGATGACGAAAAAAGACAAGGCCGGGAGTGTCAGTTGCACCGTACGCAGCAATCGACGCTTGGACCACAAAGCCCATCCTGCAAGGGGTAGTGCCGGCCACGCGTACCATAGCAGCAGGTTCAGATAGCGCAAGCCGTTCGTCACGGGGGTGACTCGCCGGATGATTGGGGCAATCTCGGCCTGGAAGAAACCGGCGAAATAGTCCGGCGAAGCGAAATACACCGAAACGAGCCAGAGAGTGCATGGAATGGCGGCAATGGCGAATCCTGCCAGAAGCCGCACTGCGTGCTGTTTGCGGTTCTCCGACAGCCACAGGGAGATCAGCGTCGCTGGCAAGAGCGTGAACAGAGGCAGGAGGCCGTTGGCCAGAAAACCGAAAGCGAGCGCTCCTCCGAACACGGTGGTCGCCAACAACGGGCGCCGTGGCGACAAAGCCAGCGCCCAGTAGGCGGCTGCGTGCGCGGCCAGGGCGGCGAGCATTGGCTGTGCCTCGTGTGCGTGAAACAGGAAGCCGATGCTGCCGGCGAGAATAAGCGGCGCGGCGGCGGCATGTTCGCGACCGTGCAGTTCGCGTGCCGCGAGCAGGATGAATTCGAGTGCCAGCAGGGTGAATATGCCGCTGGTCATCCGCGCCGCATCGTGGAACGGCAATAACCACGAGAAGGCCTGCCCGATCGCCGCGGCAAGCCAATAGTAGAGCGGAGCGTCCGGGTAGGGGCGACCGCCGAGTTGCAGGATCAGCCAGTTGCCGTTTCGTGCAATGTCATGGGCGATGCCGATCGTGATGGCGTCATCGTGTCTCCACGGATCATGTCCGATCAGGCCGGCAAAAATGTAGATGACCAGCAGTACCGTCAGTACCCAGCCGCTGGGCGGCAGGGAGATTCCCCTGAAACGTGGTTTTTCCTCGAGAAATGGCATGACCGCAACCGCTCGGGTATCTAATTCTGTCAAATAAAAAAGGCAGCCCGGCGGCTGCCTTTTTGCCGAGTCCGCAGGAACTCGCCGTCGGGTGAATGGATCAGGCCGCTTTGGCCTTGGTTCCGTATTTCTTGTTGAACTTCTCGACGCGTCCGGCGGTGTCGATGATCTTCTGCTTGCCTGTGTAGAATGGGTGGCAAGCCGAGCAGACTTCGATGTGCAGCGCCTTCTTCATGGTGGACTGCGTCTTGAACACGTTGCCGCACGAGCAGGTGACTTCGATTTCGGCGTAAGCGGGATGGATATCGGATTTCATCTGGGGAATTCCTGTAGGTCAAATCTAGCCGGCTCGATGTAAATGTGCATCACATCGGTGGCCGACTCCGGAGAACGCGGGATTATGCTCGGTTTCGTCCAATTTTGCAATCGAATCAAAAGCAAGATCAGCGACGCATGGAATCGAAGAACTCGTTGTTGGTTTTCGTGGCCTTGATCTTGTCGAGCAGGAACTCCATCGCCTCCAGGTCATCCATGTTGTACAGCAGCTTGCGCAGTACCCACATCTTTTGCAGCACGTCGGGCATCAGCAGGAGTTCCTCGCGCCGGGTGCCCGAGCGGTTGACGTTGATCGCGGGATAAACGCGCTTCTCGGCCATGCGGCGATCCAGGTGGAT
>DBMG01000013.1:17485-94880 GCA_002304785.1 Candidatus Accumulibacter sp. UBA704
GCGGTGGCGATGATGGTCAGCGAGCCGCCTTCCTCGATATTGCGCGCCGCGCCGAAGAAGCGCTTCGGCTTTTGCAGCGCATTGGCGTCCACGCCGCCGGTGAGCACCTTGCCGGAAGCTGGCTGCACGGTGTTGTACGCTCGCGCCAGGCGGGTGATGGAGTCGAGAAGGATGACCACATCCTTCTTGTGTTCGACCAGGCGTTTGGCTTTCTCGATGACCATTTCGGCGACCTGCACGTGCCGCGTCGCCGGCTCGTCGAAGGTCGAGGCGACGACCTCGCCGCGCACTGAGCGCGTCATTTCGGTAACTTCCTCGGGGCGCTCGTCGATCAGTAGGACTATCAGGTTGATGTCGGGATGATTGGCGGTGATGGCGTGTGCGATGTGCTGCATCATCACCGTCTTGCCGCTCTTCGGGCTGGAAACAAGCAGACCGCGCTGGCCCTTGCCGATCGGCGAGATGATGTCGATGATGCGGCTGGTGATGTTTTCCTCGCCGCGGATTTCGCGCTCCAGCTTGATGTGCTTTTCCGGATGCAGCGGCGTGAGGTTTTCGAACAGGATCTTGTTCTTCGATGCCTCGGGTGCTTCGCCGTTGATCTTGTCGACCTTGACCAGCGCGAAGTAGCGCTCGCCGTCCTTCGGCGTACGGATCTCGCCTTCGATGGTGTCGCCAGTGTGCAGATTGAAGCGGCGGATCTGACTCGGGCTGACATAGATGTCGTCGGTGCTGGCCAGGTACGAAGTGTCCGGAGAGCGCAGGAAGCCGAAACCGTCGGGCAGCGTTTCCAGCGTGCCGTCGCCGAAAATCGTCTCGCCCTTCTTGGCCTGGTTCTTGAGCAGGGCGAAAATCAGTTCGTGCTTGCGCAGTCGGTTGGCGCCCTCGATATCGTTGGCAACGGCCATGTCGAGCAATTGGCTGACATGAAGGGCTTTGAGTTCGGATAAATGCATGTGCGGGGTTCGAAAAAGATAAGCCGGGGGTGCCGGAAGTCGTCACGCGAATGACGCGAACAGAAGTGGTCTGGGTAAAGCCGGGATTTTTACGACGGAATTGCTGCGACTACGGGATCACGGATCGGATCAGGGCCTGAAAGCGCCAGCCGGGCTGGTTTGTTTCTGTTTTCAGGGAGCGCGGCCGAAAACTTTCAGGCGGAGCGTAGCTATTTTACAGGTGGCTGTCAATAAAGGCGACGAGCTGTGACTTGGACAGTGCGCCGACCTTGGTCGCCTCGACACTGCCGTTCTTGAACAGCATGAGCGTGGGAATGCCGCGGACGGCGAAATTCGCCGGAGTCGTAGGGTTGTCGTCGATATTGATCTTGGCGACCTTGAGGCGTCCGGCGTACTGGCCCGCGATATCGTCCAGAATGGGGGCGATCATCTTGCAGGGGCCGCACCATTCCGCCCAGAAGTCCAGGAGGACCGGTTGCGGCGATTGCAGAACCTCGGTCGGGAAAGTGTCGTCAGTGACGTAATGAATGTGTTCACTCATTGCATGCCTCGTGGGATGTTGTAGTTGGGACGGGGTGATAGAGGGGCGATCCCGCGTCGAAGTTCTATCCTAGCGAAAAAAAAACGGCATTGGAAGCACGAATCCGCACGAATCCGCGCGGGTGAGTCGTTTTCGCCGAATGCGCGGGCCAAATTGGCGTTGGCCGATCATTGCGCCGGGAGCGCCGTTTACAGCCCATACCCGACTCCGTATGATGCTTTTGGAAAATAACGCGGCAGGGAGCGACCATGAATCTGGAAAAGGTCATTTTCGGTTTTTTTGTCATTTTCGCATGCACGCTGAATTTCGGTTTCTTCATCGGCGATCTCGATAACGTCAAAGTGCATGATGCTGGACATCTGTTTGGGGCAGTCGTCGTCAATCTCATTGCGCTGGTAATGAAGTTCGGTGATCGCACGCACATCGGGGCGACCCATTTGGCCACCAGCATGGTGGCCATGCTGCAACTCCTCGCGGCATCGTTCGTCTGGATGTGGCAGGTCAATGTCAGCCATCTGGCCATGAACGGCGAAACGATGTCGACCATTGTCTCCCTGAGCGGAGGCGCGTTGGTGGCCAACCTCATTTCGGTCATCCTGCTGATCAGCGAGACCCTGCGCCAGACGCGCTAGTCCGGAACGCCGCGCGTGAACGAGGTTCTGTTCGTCATCCTGCGCCGGCTGCGCCGGCCGCTGATCGTCCTGATCATTGCCTATGCCGTCTCGGTGTGGGGGCTGGTGTTGATCCCCGGCATGGACAAGGACGGCAATGTCGTCCATCTGGGTTTCTTTCACGCCCTCTACTTCATCAGCTATACGGCCACGACCATCGGATTCGGCGAAATTCCCTTTGAATTCACCGATCCGCAGCGGGTGTGGACCATTGTCTGCATCTATCTGTGCGTGGTTTCCTGGGCTTATGCGCTGGGCAGCATCTTTCATCTTTCGCAGGATCAGACGCTCCGCGATGCCGTGGCGCGGCGCCGTTTTGCCCTGCGTGTCGCCGCGATGCAGGAGCCATTCGTCCTGATCGTCGGGTACGGGCAAAGCGGGATCATGCTCGCGCGCATGCTGGACCGAATGAGCCAGCGCATAGTGATCGTCGAAACCCGCGCTGAGCGGGCGGCGCGGATCGAGATCGAGGAGTTTCAGTATCCGCCGCTTTTTCTCGCTGCTGACGGTCGATCGCCGGACGTGCTGGTCGACGCGGGGGTGACGCACCGCAAATGCATGGCCATGGTGGCGCTGGCCGGCAATGACGATACCAACCAGTCGGTCGCCATCGGTGGCACGGTTCTCAATCCGTCGCTGCGCATCATAGCCCGGGTGCATACGCCGATTGCCCAGGCCAATCTCGAGTCCTTTCGCAATATCGAACAGATCAATCCGTTCCAGACCTTTGCCAACAACATTAAATTGGATATGGGTTCGCCCGAGCGATTGCGGGTGATCGAATGGCTTTCCGGGTTGCCCGGAGGGATGCGTCCGGAGCCCCTCAATCTGCCCAAGGGGCATTGGGTCGTGTGTGGCACGGGGAGTTTTTCACAGTATTTCCTGTCCGCGCTTGAGGGCGCGGGCGTGACGTGCTCGCTGGTGTCCGTCGATCCGCAAAAACAGGTCGAAAGTGCGGCGGCCCAGCATCATGGTGGCGCCACGCGCGACATGATCGCTGCCGGAATCGAGCGGGCCGTGGGCTTGGTCGTATGCACGGAAAATGATTCCTTTAATCTGGCCACGGTGACGCGGGCGCGCTCGATCAATCCGGGCATCTACGTGGTTATCCGGCAGGCCAACGCGGCCAATGCGAGCCTGATCGACGCCTCGATGGCCAACCTGCGGTTTGTCAAGGCGGAGGTCGTGTCGCACAAGGCCCGACAATTGCTGACCTCGCCGCTCCTCATCCGGTTCCTCAAGTATCTGGATGAGGACTCCGGGGACATGGCCCGGGAAACGGGAGCTCTGCTCGAGCAGCATGTGGCTGACAAGGTGCCGTTCATGTGGGTCTTCGACTGTTTTGCCTCGTACGCCGGGCTGCGCGAAGCGCTGGCGCCCGACGTCGATCCGCCGTTCTCGATCAGCGACTTGCTGATCAATCCGGAGCAGCCGCCCGAGCGCATCAGTGCTGTACCCCTGTTGCTTTTGCGCAAAAAGAAGGAAATTCCGTTGCCGCCGGAAGATACCCCTCTGATGTCCGGCGATCGAATCCTCTTTGCCGGTCAGCGCGGCGAAGGGGGATTGCAGAAGCGTTTTCTCCTGGAACCGAGTCCGCTGACCTACGTCCGTACCGGAATGGAGCCGCCGCGCAGCTGGCTGTTTCGTCGCCTGCTGCAGCGGGACCGTCCCTGATTGGCGCATAGGCGATGTCCCTGCTGTGGTTGTGGGCGTGCCGCTGTTCGCCGGGCAAATGAGCTATAGTTTTCTCTGTTAATCACCCGATAGCCTAGAGGCACGCCATGGCCTACGTTGTTACCGAGAATTGCATCAAGTGCAAATATACGGACTGTGTGGATGTCTGTCCGGTGGATTGCTTCCACGAAGGCCCCAATTTCCTGGTCATCGATCCGGAAGAGTGCATCGACTGCACGCTCTGCGTAGCCGAATGCCCGGCATCGGCGATTTTTGCCGAGGACGACGTTCCGGATAGCATGATCAGCTTCATCGAGCTGAACGCCGAACTGTCCAAGACCTGGCCTGTGATTACCGAGCGCAAGGAGCCGCTGGACGACGCCGACGCCTGGAACGGCGTGGCCGACAAGGTGGACAAGCTGGAACGCTGAATCGTACCGAAGGTGTCAATGGAGATTGCCGGCGGCGAATTTGAGGCGGTTGCCTTGCCTCCGGGCGAGGCGTTTTTCGACGAACTCGCCGTGCGTCTGCTCGAGGGCGGGCGGGCGGAGCAGCTGACTGGCGATCTCTCAGCATGGCAGGTGCTGGTGCCGGCCTTGCCGATGGCCATCGAACTGCGCGCGGCCCTGGTTCGGGCCAGCCGGAGGCCCCTGCTGCTCCCGCGTTTCGATACCCTGAGAAACTGGGTGCTCACCTCGTCTCTCGACGAAATGCCGGACCCTCTGCCGGAAAGCGAGCGCCTGATCCTGCTCCACGAAGCCTTGCGCGAAAAAGGCTGGTTTGATGAAGCTGCGCTGTGGGGCATCGCCGCCGAGATGGCGGGGTTGTTCGACGAACTGACGGCGGCCGCTGTGCAGTTGCCGGCAAGCGAGGCGGAACTCGCCGGGCAGCTGCAGCGGGCTTATGCCTCGCGCGCCTCGGCACCGTTGGCCTTTGAAGCGCGTGTCGTACATGAATTGTGGAAGGCGCTTTCCGCGGCGGGAACACCCGACACGGCGGCGGTGTATCGCCTGCGGCTCGCCGGGCTCGCGCGTCACGCCGAGCGACAGGCAACGGCGCAGCCGCTGCTGGTGTTGCTTGACGCGGCACCGGATGAATCCCTGGATCCGGCCGAACGCGACTTCCTGCGCCGCTACGGAGCGACCCAGCCGTTGCACGTATTCTTCCCCGCACCACGCGAGTCGCGCATCGTTCCTCTCCTGGTAACTCTGGATGCCGCCTGGCCGCTAGAAACGGAAGCCCCGCTGTCCGAGCGCGCGCACGAGTTGGCGCGACAGTATCCGGTCAGTCCGCTGGGCGAACGTCTCCAGTTCGTCCCGGCCGTGGGGCGCGAACAAGAGGCTCAGGCGGCTGTCGCGCAAGTGGGCGAGTGGTTGCAGACCGGCCTGCGCCGCATCGCCGTGATTGCCCAGGATCGGCTGACGGCGCGGCGCGTGCGCGCGTTGCTCGAGCGCGAAAACGTGTTGGTCAGCGACGAAACCGGCTGGCTACTTTCCACTTCCCGCGCGGCGGCGGCGGTCGATGCCGTGCTCGAGACCACCGCGGGAAACGCCTACCATCGCGATTTGCTCGATCTGTGCAAGTCACCTTTCGTTTTTTCCGACATCCCTGAAAGCGAGCGCAAAAGAGTCGTTTACTCGCTGGAAACGGCGATCCGGCAAGCCTCGGTCAAGTCCGGGCTGCCGCGCATCCGCCGCTGCTTCCTTCAATCCGATGTCGAGGACAAGTCGCAGGGATTGGCAGTGCTCGATCGCGTGGAGATAGCCACCACCCTGCTGCGTTCGAGGCCGACATCGCTGGCCGGCTGGCTCGGTCGTCTGCACAAGGCGCTGGATGCGCTCGGGGCCTTGGAGTCGCTCAAGGACGACGTGGCCGGCCAAGCACTGCTCGATTTGCTTGAGACGCGCCGGGATGAGCTGACGGGCAACACCGCGCAGTTTTCGTTCATTGCGTGGCGTGAATGGCTCAATCGCGAATTCGAGGCCGCCAGCTTCCGCGACAGCGCCATTGCCAGCCCGATCGTCGTGACCCCGCTCAACGCCGTCTGCCTGCGCCGCTTCGATGCTGCACTGCTGCTCGGCGGTGATGCGCGCCAGCTCGCGCCAGCCGGTCGCGGCGAGTTTTTCAACCAGTCCGTGCGCCGGGAACTGGGGCTGCGCACACGCGAGGAGGGAGAGCGCGAACTGCGCCGCGATCTTGAACTGCTGCTGGCTGTTGTGCCGCGGGTAACAGTGACCTGGCAATCGATGCAGGAGGGCGAATCCAACCTGCTGGCGCCGGAGTTCTCTCTGCTCTCGACCCTGCATCGACTGGCCTGGCAGGATGATTTGCACCGCCGTCCGTTGCCGGCGCGCGGTGAAGCCTTGCCTGACGCGACCACAGCGCCGGTTGCGACGCAGCGGGCCGTGCCGGTCGCGCTGCCCGAGCTGATTCCGCAACGCGTTTCGGTGAGCGGTTATGCCAGCCTGGTTGCGTGTCCGTATCGCTTCTTCGCGCGTCACGTGCTGCGCCTTGGCGAGATGGACGAAGTCAGCGAGGAGATGGAAAAAAGCGACTACGGCGAGCTCGTGCATCGCGTGCTGGAGCGATTCCACTCGCAATACCCGGTTGTTTCCGCTTACCCCGGCAATGTGGTTCTGGAGGGCTTGCAACGTTGCGTCGACGAGGTTTTTGGCCCCGCCGTCGAAGCCAATTTCCTGGCGACGGGATGGCGCCTGCGCTGGGAAAGGCAACTCGTCGGTTATCTGGACTGGCACCGAGGGCAGGAAGCACAAGGCTGGCGCTGGTTTGAGGCTGAGGCGCGCGTCAGTCGGGTGCTGCCGCTGGACAACGGAAAATCTGTACAGCTATACGGACGTATTGACCGTATCGACCGAAATGAGAATGGCGACGCCGGGGTCGCTCTGTACGACTACAAGACGCAATCGGCCAAAGCCATCAAGGATCGGCTCATGGACGATGTGCAATTGCCGGCTTATGCGTTGATGCACGGCAATGCCACGACGGCCGCCTATGTCGCGCTCGACGACGAGAAGGTAGTGGCAATGGCCTGCGGCGAAGCGGACAATTCGTTGATGGGTAAGGCCGAAGCGCAAGGGCGGCGACTGAGTCGGTCCCTCAGCGCTATGCATGCGGGGGCGCCACTGCCCGCTCATGGCATCGATAGCGTTTGCCAGCGCTGTGAGATGAGCGGGCTGTGCCGGAAAGACTATACGTGAGCCTGTCGTCCATGATTCAGAAAGCCCTCGATCCTTCACTCTGCGTCGTCGTCGAAGCGTGTGCCGGCAGCGGCAAGACCTGGCTGCTGGCCTCGCGCGTCGTGCGGCTATTGCTGGCCGGCGTGGCGCCGGGCGAGATACTGGCGATCACCTTTACGCGCAAGGCGGCGCGGGAGATCGAGGAGCGCGTGGTGGACTGGCTGCGCCTGCTGGCGACAGCAGACGAGGCGCAGGTTGCCACGTTTCTGCGTGAGCGGGGCGTGGAGCCGAACGAGCAGGCGACGCGCCTGGCGCGCGGCTTGTACGAACGGGTGCTGGCGGCACAACCGGGTCTGACGGTCAACACGTTCCACGGCTGGTTCCTGCAACTGGTTGATGCAGCACCGCTATCGGCCAATTTGGCCGGCGCGACGCTGGTCGATTCCGATTCGCGGCTGTTCGACGAGTTGTGGCAGTCGTTTGCCGCCGAACTGGCGAAAGCGCCGGAAGCGGAGTTGACGAGGAGTTTCGTCGGATTGCTCAGCGAGGCCGGCCTTGATTCGACGCGCCGGCTGATTCGCCGGGCATTTGATCGGCGCAGCGAGTGGCTGGCGTTCGGCGGGAAGCCATCGCAGGTGGAGGAAAAGGTCGTCGCGGGCTTGTCGGGCTTGCTTGGCGCAGGCCGGCCAGGCGATGCATTGTCCCGATTCTTTGCCGGCGACTGGGCGCCGGAGTTTCAGGCGTATCTCGGATTCCTCGAAATGAGCGAACTGAAGGGCGACCTGCAGGCGGCGGCGGTCCTGCGTGCTGTGCTTCCGGGTTCGAGCATGCATCGGGATGACGAACGAATTTTCGAAGAGCTGAGGTCGGTATTGCTGACCAAAGACAATACGCTACGCGCCAGGAAACCGGGGAATGCCCTGGACAAGCGTTTCACGCCTGCAGGTGCGGCGCGTTTCTTGGATTTGCACGCCCGGCTCGGCGAACGGGTGTTGACGTGTCTCGAACGGCAGGTCGCCGAGCGCATTCTGCTGTTCAATCGGCAGGCGTGTGCCGTATTCGCGGCATTCCTTGATCATGTCGAAGCCTTCAAGCAGGCGAGGCGGCAGATCGATTTCGTCGATGCCGAGTGGAAAGTGCTGCAGCTGCTGCGCGACGAGGAAACGGCGGCGTTTCTGCAGGTCCGTCTTGATGCGCGTTACAAGCACGTGCTTCTGGACGAGTTCCAGGATACCAACCCGCTGCAATGGCAGATCCTGCGGGCGTGGTTCGATGCCTATTCGGACGCGGCGCGGCCCGGCGTTTTTCTGGTTGGCGACCCCAAGCAATCAATCTATCGTTTTCGCCGTGCCGAACCCCGGCTGTTCGGAGTTGCCGCCGACTTCCTGGCGCGCGAGTTCGGTGCCGTGCGCTGCGAGCAGGACGCCACCCGGCGCAATGCGCGGCCGATCACCGATGTCGTGAACGCGCTGTTTCTTGGCGTTCCCGAGTTCGCTCCGTTCCGTGAGCAGTGCTCGCTGGCCGGAACCTTGCCGGGACGCGTCGAATTGCTGCCGCTTATTGGCCAGACCGAGGTCGAAAAAACGCCGGAGCGCGAGGGTTTGCGTGATCCACTGATCGAGCCGGACGTCGAACCGGAAGACTTGCGCCGCCGCCACGAGGCTGAGGCGCTGGCTGCCAGGATCAACGAAATTGTCGGACGTGGCGGCGTGGCGTGGCAGGTCGATGACAAGGGGAGCGACGGCCGCAGCGTGCAGCGTCCGGCGCGCTATGGCGACTTCATGCTGCTGGTGCGCTCGCGCACGCATCTGGCCTGTTACGAACGCGCTTTGAGCGCGGCGGGAATTCCGTTCGACGCCGGTTCGCGCGGCGGGTTGCTGGCGGCGCTGGAAGTGCGTGACATGGTGGCGCTGCTGGAGTGCCTGGTTACGCCGGTCGACGACCTGAAGCTGGCGCAAGCACTGCGTTCGCCGGTGTTTGCGTGCAGCGACGAAGAATTGATGGCGCTTGCCCGACGTGACGAGGACTCATGGTGGGAGCGGCTGACGGCGTTGGCGGAAAGCGGCGATGCGCCGCCCCGGATGATGCGGGCCGCCAGCCTGCTGGTTGAATGGCTGAGCGATGCCGGCCGGTTGCCGGCGCACGACTTGCTCGACCGCATCTTCCACCAGGGCGAAGTCCTGGCGCGCTATCGATCGGCCGTGCCGACGGCCATGGCGGCCGGGGTTGACGCCAACCTGCGCGCTTTGCTGCTGTTGGCCCTGGACCTCGATGGTGGACGCTATCCGAGTCTGCCGCGTTTCATCGACGAATTGCGCGATCTGCGCGATGCCGAATCCAGCGACGCGCCGGACGAAGGCGAGATCGAATCGCAACACGCCGATGCCGGCCGCGTGCGCATCCTCACCATCCACGGCGCCAAGGGGCTCGAAGCGCCTATAGTCTGGTTGCTGGGCGCCAACGAATCGCCGCGTGGAGGCGAAGCCTGGGATGTGATCGTCGACTGGCCGCCGGACGATGCGGCGCCATGCCATTTTTCCTTTTATGGACGCCAAGCGGATCGCGGCGCGGCGCGGCAGCCGATGTTTGAGGCCGAAACGGCGGCGGCCTGGCGCGAGGAACTGAATCTGCTCTACGTGGCCATCACGCGCGCGCGGCAGGTGTTCATCGCCAGCGGTACGGAGAACAGCAAGGGAAAGGACGGCACGCCGCACCGGTTGCTCGCGGCAGCGCTGGAAAAGCTCGGCAGTTCGGCCGCTCATGGAGATGCGCTGCCATTGACTGATGCGGGCATGCCGGAAACGCCAGTTCCGCTCCACGGAAGCGTTTCGGCTTCCCTGCCCGCCACTGGCGAGCGCCGCCTGCCGCCGGAGGCCGCCGAGCGTTTTGGCATTCTGCTGCACGCCATGCTGGAGAAACGCAGCGAAGGCGAGCGAGACGATGGCTGGTGGACTGCGCTCGGATTCGACGACGTCGAATTCCGGCGAGTGCTCCCGGTCGCCGAACGCTTGCTGGGAGCGGGGCATCTGCGGCGCTTCTTTGATCCTGGACAATTCCGGCGCGCCTGGAACGAGGCGGAACTGACCGATGGTTCGGGGGCGCTATTGCGCATCGACCGGCTGGTTGAATTCGACGACGGCGTGTGGGTCCTCGATTACAAGAGTTCCGGTCTTGACACCTCGCGGCTCGATGACTATCGGCAGCAGGTGGCCGGTTACCGCCGGGCGGTGGCGCAGGTGTTCCCGGGACGCAGCGTGCGTGGCGCGCTGATCTTTGCTGATACGACGCTGGTCGAAGTGGCCTAGGGGCGGGGCTCGGCGCGGTGTGTTGAACCCGATAATCGAAGGGTGATCAAGGCAAGGTGGCTCCTCGCCGTGAACCATCTCCTGGCGTCAATGTGAATGGGCATTGCCGAATGCGACGACGGCGATGCCGGCAATCAGCAGGATGGTGTGCCAGCCGATCGACCTTGTTTCACGTTTCAGGCGGGGCATCAGGTCGGCGATGGAGACATAAATGAAACTCGATGCGGCGATGGTTATGATGATCGGAATCCAGTCGCGCGCGTTATCGAGCGTGTAGTAACCGGCCAGTCCTCCGAAGATTGCGGTCAGGCTGGAAACGAGGTTCCAGAACAGCGCTCGCGAGCGTTTCCAGCCGGCGGAAAGGAGTACGGCAAAGTCACCGGCTTCCTGCGGGACTTCGTGCGCGATGATGGCCAGCGTCGTGCTCCAGCCGAGCGCCGGGTCGGCCAGGAAGGCGGCGGCGATGAGCAAGCCGTCGGTGAAATTATGGAAGCCGTCGCCGACCAGGATGGCAAGGGTTCCTTCGTGTGCCGAATGGTGATGGCTGTGCGTATGGTCCTCGCATTGATGTTCTCCGGCATGCGCATCGCTTTCGCCCGTCTCGTGATGAGCGTGACGCCACAGGGCGATTTTTTCCAGAGTGAAGAAACACAGGATGCCGCCGAGCAGGATGGGAAACGCCTCGTCCGGAGGCAGTCCTTGCTCCAGTGCCTCGGGAAGCAGGTGCAGCAAGGCCATGGACAGGAGTAGTCCAGTCGAGAAACTGATGGTCAGAGTGATCCACTTGCGCGGCAGGCCGAACATGATCAGCGCGGCGGCACCGATGCTGAGTGCGCCGCCGAGCAGGCAGGCGCAGATTATTTGGGCGAGGAGCGGAGTTGGCATGGGAAGAGGAGCGTAGCAGGCAGTGCGCCATTCAAACACAGTGAGTTCTCAAATGCAACAACGTTGCATTTGAGAACTGTTGTTTTTTGCAAGGAATTGTCGTCGCGCCGCTTTGAGGCGAATGCGGTGGTGATATATTCGTGGGAAATCTGATGAATGCGCTGTCCGGGAGGGGCTTCCGAGTGGCATTTGAATGGTCGCGCGGGAAAACGTTCCCGGCCGGAAAATGAATCTGCTTTTGGGTTGAATCTATGTGGAAATCGATCGTGGCGATTGCCGTCGGCGCTGGGCTCGGTGCGGTCCTGCGCTGGCAACTGGGAACACGGCTCAATGGTTTGTTCCCGACCATTCCGCCGGGTACGCTGGTGGCCAACCTGGTCGGGGCGTATGTCATCGGACTGGCCATCGCTTTCTTTGCCACGTCTCCGGCTATCTCGCCCGAATGGCGTTTACTGATCATCACCGGGTTTTGCGGTGGGCTGACGACGTTCTCGACCTTCTCGGCGGAAGTCACGACGCTGCTGCAACAAGGGCAGTTTCTCTGGGCGTGCGGCGCGGTTGCCGGCCATGTCGTCGGCTCGGTGCTCATGACGCTCGCTGGCATGGGGACTGTTTACGGGCTGAAGAACGTTCTGCAATAAAGCGTGGAGGATGGCATGGAAGGCACGTTTCTGAGGTTTTATGTCGAGGAAGGAGAGCGTCATCACGGCGTGCTGCTCTGGGAATGGCTTCTCGAGAAAGCGTGCGAGCTCGGCGTGCGTGGCGGCTCGGCGTTCCGTGCCATCGGAGGCTTCGGTCGGCATCACATGTTGCACGAGAACCGGTTCTTCGAACTGGCTGGCAGCGTGGTTGTCGAGGTGGAGTTCATCGTCGACGAAGCGGAAGCAACGCGATTGCTGGAGATCGTGCGGGCAGAGAATCTGCGCGTCTTTTACGCCCGTATTCCGGCGAGGTTCGGAGTCATTAATCCCGACAGCGACGATCCGCGCGAAACTGCCTTCTGATCGCCGGATAAAATGCCTTTTGCATGCCGTGTCCGGGTAGCCATTCCGGCGACGGATTGACGTTCCATTTCCGTTGTATAATCACAGCTTTGTGTTTATTGCCGTACTTTGTTCAACTTCTGTAATGGAATCCAAAAATGGCCACTGTCGCTAAAGCTGCAACATCCAAGAAAGCTGTTCCTGCCAAGAAGGCTGCTCCTGTCAAGAAAGCCGCTACCGCCGCCAAGGCAGCCCCCGCCAAGAAAGTGGCTCCTGCCGCCAAGGCCGCTCCGGCCAAGAAGGTTGCCGCTGTCAAGAAGCCTGTTGCCGTGAAGAAGCCGGCCGTTGCCGTCAAGCCTGCGGCCGCTCCGTTCGTCAAGATCAGCAAGGTCGTCGGCCGCCAGATCCTCGATTCGCGCGGCAATCCGACCGTCGAAGTCGACATCCTTCTCGACAATGGTTTCCTTGCGCGTGCCGCTGTTCCGTCCGGTGCTTCCACGGGCGAGTTCGAAGCCTGCGAACTGCGCGATGGCAATAAGAAGGTGTACCTCGGCAAGGGCGTACTCAAGGCGGTTGAAGCGGTCAACGGCCCGATCGCCAAGCTGCTCAAGGGCAAGAACCCGCTCAACCAACGCGAACTCGACCAGGCGATGATCGCTCTCGACGGCACCTCCAACAAGTCGAAGCTTGGCGCCAACGCACTGCTCGGCGCGTCGATGGCGATCACCGTCGCCGCCGCCAACGTCAGCAAGATGCCGTTGTGGAAGTACATCGGCAAACTGCACAAGAACAAGGAATTCGTGTTGCCGACCCCGATGGCCAACATCATCAACGGCGGAAAGCATGCCGACAACCTGATCGACTTCCAGGAATTCATGATCATGCCGGTCGGCGCCAAGACCTTCTCGGAAGGCCTGCGCTGGACCACCGAGATCTTCCATGCCTTGAAGAGCATCCTGAAGAAGGGTGGCCACGTCACCGCGGTCGGCGACGAGGGCGGCTTCGCGCCGAACCTGTCCAACGACGAAGCGCTGGAAGTCATCATGCAGGCCATCGCCGCGGCCGGCTACAAGCCCGGCAAGCAGATCGCCATTGCGCTCGACTGCGCATCGTCAGAACTGTTCGACGAAGGCAAGCGCGAAGGCTACAAGTTCTGGAAGTCGAACCCCGAGAAGCTGTTTACCGCCGAAGAAATGATCGCCAAGTACGAAGAGTGGTGCAAGAAGTACCCGATCGTTTCGATCGAGGACGGTCTCGACCAGAACGACTGGGAAGGCTACGTCAAGCTGACCAAGGCGCTCGGCAAGAAAGTCCAGATTGTTGGCGACGACTTCTTCGTTACCAACCCGACACGCCTGAAGAAGGGTATCGACATGGCGGCTGCCAATTCGATCCTGATCAAGGTCAACCAGATCGGTACCGTGACGGAAACTCTGGATGCCATCAAGATGGCCCAGCAAGCGGGTTACGGGGTGATTTCCTCGCA
This sequence comes from Candidatus Accumulibacter sp. UBA704, assembly GCA_002304785.1. GTDB lineage: Bacteria > Pseudomonadota > Gammaproteobacteria > Burkholderiales > Rhodocyclaceae > Propionivibrio. The sequence goes on from DBMG01000013.1 coordinate 31,184, forward strand.
CCGTTCCGGCGAAACCGAAGACTCGTTCATCGCCGACCTCGCCGTTGGCACGGGCGCTGGTCAGATCAAGACCGGCTCGATCTCCCGTACCGACCGCATCTGCAAGTACAACCAGCTGATCCGCATCGAGGAGCAACTCGGTGCCAAGGCCGTCTTCAAAGGTCTGAAGTCGATCAAGGGCGCTGGCTTCTGATAGCAGATCGTCAGTAGAAAGACAGAAGGGGCATCGTTTCGGATGCCCCTTTTTTACGTCCGCCGCTTGTCGAGTTCGGGGTCAAGCAGGACGCTGACATAGCGTTCGCCGAGTCCGGCATCGACTGCCTGCTTGAAGATGTCGCGGATGTCATGGGCTAGCTGGCTCGGGCCGCGCGATGATTCGTCGGTCATTTCGCAGAAGTAGCTGTAGTCCTTCAATGCATTGCGCAGCGAGAAGCGGCTTCCGTCATAGTTTCCGTCGAGTGCCGGCTTGACCATCTTCTCCAGCGTTCCGGAACGGGCGGCGCCCGCTTCCATGACCGAATAGAGGGCCTTCCAGTCGACGCCGTTGTCGCGCGCGCGGCGATAGGCTTCGGCGAGCAGCGCGCCGGTTCCCTGCGTGACGAAGTTGTTCAGCAGCTTCGCCTGGTGCCCGGTTCCGATTCCTCCGATCCGATGTACAACCTTCGAGTAGCAAGCGACGATTCTTCTGACCGCGTCGAAATCCTGGTCCTTGCAGCCGACCAGCGAACCGAGTTGTCCTGCGGCGGATTCGTTGGGTCCGCCCGTTACCGGGGCGTCGGCATAACGGATGCCCCGGTCTTCCAGCCAGGCGGCGACCTGTCGCGTGACTTTCGGGTTGGACGTGGTGGCATCGATCACCAGCTGGCCTGTGCGAAGTCCAGGCAACAGCCCTTCCAGCACACTGCGTACCGTATCGGCGTTGCTGACGCACAAGACGATGACGTCACTGTTTTCGGCGAGATGCGGCAAAGAGTCTGTTTCTCGCGCTCCCGACGCGACAAGGTGGTCCACGCCGTCGCGATTGCGATGCACAAACACGGTGAGCGGATGCCCTGTCTTGAGCAAATGGGCAGCCATTCCGCGTCCCATCAGGCCGGCACCGATGAAACCAATCCTCTCTAATTCAGGCATTTCTGTTCTCCTTGTCCCAGATGTCGCATTGTGCCGGATCGTAACACGCGCAATGGCAGGGGGCAGCCAGCGGACCTTGCGCATGAGCCCTTGCTGGCCGATACTTTCCTCATCTTCAAGCGCTTGCGGAACGCATCGTTCCTGACCCGGAGTTGATCATGAGGCCGTCTATGTCGAAACTGTTCGCCATTCTTGTCCTTGTGGCTACTGGCGCAACCGTGTCGGCTCAGGGCGTGTACGTGACGCCGGGTGCCAGCGGCCCGGTGTTTTCCGACAAGCCGCAGGCCGGTTCGAAGGAAGTGACGCTGAAACCGCTGAATGTCATTCCGCCCCCGCCCGAGACTTCTACGGGGGCAAAGGCTGCGCCGGACCAGAGAAACGCCCGGCACGAGCAGAATTCGGTTACCTCGGCCTACCGCAGCCTCACGATCGTTTCGCCGGAAAACAATGGCAGCGTGGCTGGCGATTCGAACGTCTTCGAGGTCCGGCTGGCAGTTGATCCCCCCTTGTTGCTGGGCGACGGCCATGCCTTCGTGGTGCGCATCAACGGTCGTTTCGTCGAGCGCCGTTTTACCAGTACGGAATTCATTATTCCTCCGGAATTCTGGGTGGACGGCTATGTGCCGTCCAATCAGAGCATGCAGATTGACGCCAGTATCGTCGATGGCGTGGGTCAGGTCCTGATGCGCTCAACGCCAGTGGTCTTTCATACGCGCCAGCTTATTGGCCAGCCGGGATACTCGCCGGGCTATCCTGGATATTATCCACCGCCTGTACGTCCGCCAAGGCCGGCCAGACTGCCAAGCCGACCGAATCCGCAGGAGAGAGCCCTTGAAGTGCCGGCGCCTGTCAATAAGAAGTGATCGACACGTTTCGTCAGCAATCGGCTACGAAAAGCCTGGCAGCCAACCGGTCTGGTAGTGGCGTGTTACCGGTTCGAGCGTTCCTTGGAACAGTGCTTCGATTACCGGGGTTTCCCGCCACGGCTCGTCCATGAAGAGCAGCCCGATTTCTTCGACCAGCCTGCCTTTCCAGTAGTGGCTGGAAACCTCGTCGAGCGTCGACAGATTGAGACTGTGCGGCAGGCGCAAATAGTCTAGCCAGCTGGAGTCATGGAACGAGACGACATAGGTGCCCTTGCTGCGTGCGGGAACCAGATGTTTGCCGAATACACGGGCCGGATGCTTGGCACGGAAGTTCTCGGCGTCGATGCGCGTGGCGAAGAGCAGGAGCGCGTGCAGGCGGCTTGGGAAATCCTGGAAAAGGCGTTGCCGGTAATACTCCAGATGGTACTCGGCGAAATAGTTCTGCACGGTGGTGAAATGGTCCTCTGGCAGCGACAGGCCGAACGGGTTTGTGCAGAGCACGTCCCAGCCGGGGATTTCGGCGTCCGGATCAAGCCAGGCGTAGAGTTCCAGGGGGGCGGAGTCTTTGATCAGGTGGTCCATGGCGTCAGGAGATGGCACGCGCGACTTCGAGCAGCAGACGGAGCGCCCCCGCCATGAGCAGGGCAGTGACGAGTGAGTTCGTTACGGAGAACCAAGCTTCTTTCTTGCCCAGGGTCTTGAGCATGACGGCAAACGTTGACAGGCAGGGTACATAGAACGTGAGGAAAACCAGGAAGGTGAATATCTGGACATGGTCAAGCAGTGGCGAGATTTCCAGCGTGCCCAGCGCCTGATAGATCATCAATAACGACAACTCCTTGCGCAACACCCCGAAAAGAATGGGCACACCCAGTGCGGCCGGAAGACCCAGCCACCACGAGGTGATCGGGACGAGCGCCGTATTGATGACGGCGTCGGCACCGAAGTGATTGAGCAGCGCCAGGACGATGCTGCCCAGTACAAGCAGTGGGGTGACGATGGTGACGATGTCGCTCGTGCGTTCCCATGTCTTGCTCCACAACTTGTTCCAGCGCGGCAGCGAGTAGGGCGGTATGGCCAGCACCATCCCCGGGGCACTGTCGGCAAAACGGCGGGACAGCAGTTTTCCGAGTGCGGCAATGACCACGAGGGTGAGCATGAAAATGGCGAATACCCCGGGCCCACCGAGATACTTCCCACCGATGGCCAGGATGATGGCCGAACGCGCCGAGCACGGGACGAAGGTGATCAGGGTAGCGGCGACGATTCTCTCGCGCCGCGACCCGGTCGCCGTGGCGGCGGATATTGCCGGGACATTGCATCCCAGTCCGATGAGGAACGGCACGGCTACGCCGCCGTGCAGGCCGACCCTGTGGAAGCCGCGATCGACCACGAAAGCGACGCGGTGCATGACCCCGGACTCCTCCAGCGCAACGAGCAGCAGAACCAGCGGCAGCATATAGGGCGCAACGATACCGACCAGTCCAATCAGGCTGTCGGTTACCGCGCGTCCAACCACGCCTATCGTGGTTTCCGGTTGCCATTGCATGGCCCAGGCGGCCAGGCGTGCGGACGTCCATGAGTCGATCAGCGCGCTTGCCTCGAAGACGACCAGCAAAACCAGGGCGAAGATCAGCAGGCTGCCGAGTAATCCCCAGCGCGGGTGCAGAAACAGTTCATCCAGCCATCGCCGCCAGCCGTCGCCGGCGTCACTGCTGCGCGGACTGCTGACAGCCTCGAACAGCATCGCGGCGCGATGATGACGATCGGCATGCAACTCGTCCGGCAGGGGGCGCGGGAGGAGCTGCGTCGCTTCCTGCCGGGCTTGCGCGATTTCTGCCTGCAAGTCGGGGAAGTGCGTGGTCAGGGTCTTCAGGAAATAGTCGTCGTTCTCGGCCAGTTGGGAAAGCAGCAGGGCCCGCGGAATCCGGAATACGTCCTCGATTTCCGGGCGGGCGATGACGGCGTTTAGCGGCTGCAAGCTGTCGATGATATGTCGGGCGGGTGTCTGCGGTAGCGGGCAGGATTTTTCACGGGCTACCTTGAGAATAGTCTCAAACAGCGTCGCAATTCCCTTGCCCATGTGGGCAATGGTCGGGACGACCGGCGTGCCGAGGCGTTCGCTGAGCGTCTGGACGTTGACGTAGATCCCCTTCTTGCGCGCTTCATCGACCCGGTTGAGCGCGACGACCAGCGGCCGTCCGAAGAGGTTCAGTTCCAGCGTCAGTTCGAGATCCCGCTCTAGCGCCGTGGCGTCAACTACCTGGACCAGAACGTCCGGGGCGGGGAAATCCGGATGCTCTTCTGCGGCAAGCGGCAGCGAAGCGAGGGGCCAGCGATCACCCCACAGGAGGTACATGAGCACGACCTGGTCGTGCTCGCTCAGATGATGCAGCGAGTCGATCGAAGGCAGGTCGACCAGCGAGATCTGTTCAAGACCGACGTCGACGACACACTCCTGGTAGGCGCCCCCGATGCCCGCCAACCGTTCATGCGACACGACAGGGCTGGCGGCGTCGGCGAAGATCGTGCTCTTTCCGGCGCCGAAGCGCCCGATCAACGCCACGCGGGGACGTCGATGGCCCCGCAGCAGGGGGCCGCGCAGCGGAATTGTAGCCGTGGCGGGGGAGGCTTTCCCGTTTTCAGTCATCGATCAACCCAGAAGGACCAAGGGGGGCGGTCGCACACCGGAATACGGACCGGGGCGGCCAATTTAACACCAATTGGTGGGCAGGCAAAACCCCGGCCTGCTTGCCTTTCCATGTCCCGGCGACGGTTCTGGGCGTGGCTCTCACAGGCGTTTGTGACGTAAGATCGCAGGCTTCGCGCCGTTTTCATTCCGCTTTTCCGCGTTCGTTTTTTGCCGCCCATGCCTTTTCTTTCCGACCGCGCCCTGCTGAAGGCGCTGCTCGTTTCACTGTCGGCGCATGCCCTCCTGCTGCTGGAGGTGGCCCCGCTTTTGCCAGTGACGCCGGAGGCACCTCGGGCGGCCATTTCGGTCTCGATGCAACGCGCTGGACGCGGAGCGCCCCTGCCTCCTGTCCGAGAGCCGGAACCCAAGGCGGCGGAAAAGCCGGCAGTTCCGAAAATTCCAGAGAAAAACAAAGCCGCGAAGGTTCTTGCCGTTCGCGAGCAGCCGTCCAGCACCATAGTAGTCCCTCCTCCATCTGTTCTGGCCGAGGATCAGGATGCCGTTGCGGCGCCGACGGCGTCTGTGCCGGCCAAGGGCTCTGCGTCGGGCACTGCCGGCCGATCGCTGGCCGTCGATGTCCAGAAGTCCGGGGCGGGTGTTCAGCCCCCCGGGCAGGAAGGCCTCAGCGCCGACGAAGTCCGCCAATACCGGACTTCACTGGCGATCAGCGCCAAGCGCTTCAAGCGCTATCCAGCGTTGGCGCGGGAACGGGAGTGGGAGGGCCGTGTCGAGATTGCCCTCGATTTCCGGCGCTTGCGCCCTGTGCCGGAGCTTTCGGTCGCCAGTTCAAGCGGAAAGAAGATTCTGGACGATCAAGCTCTGGAGATGATCCTTCAGGCGACGCGCGTGACCGATTTGCCTGCAAGCCTCAGAGATCGCGATTTTCAAGTACTCGTGCCGATCATCTTTAACCTGAACGACGAGCGTTGAGCTTACGGCGGCGGCAATGCGGTCTCGTGAAACTCGAAGTTGCCTGCACGGCGATCGCTGAAATAGGCCTCGAGGCACAAAGCGACGCTGCTGAAGGCTAGTTCGTCCCAAGGAATCTGGCTTTCCGTGAAAAGCATCGTCTCCAGGCTTTCCTCGCCGGCGCCGAAATCAGCATCGAGCATCTGACCGCGGTAAAAGAGGTGCACCTGGCTGATGTGCGGAATGTTGACCAGGGCAAAGAGCTGCTCGATCCTTACTCGCGCGCACGCTTCCTCGAATGTCTCGCGCAAGGCCGCCTCGACGGTCGATTCGCCGTTCTCCATGAAGCCTGCGGGCAGTGTCCACAGCCCGTAGCGAGGCTCGATGGCGCGCCGGCAGAGCAGAATGCGGTCTTGCCATTCGGCGATGCAGCCGATGATCAGTTTCGGATTCAGGTAGTGAATCTCACCGCATTGCGGGCAGACGTGCCGCAGGTGCGAATCACCCTCGGGAATACGCAGTTCGACCTTGGCCCCGCATTGGGTGCAATAGTTCATGTCCGGATATCTTCGCTCTTTGCGGCGATTCTAGCCGATTCGCTGGCAGAGTGTTTTCGCGGGAGCGGGACAACGAAACGGCATGCCATCCTTTTTTATTTGCCGTCGAAGGCCATCCCGCTACAATATCAGCGGAAAGCGGAATTCATGGTCATGCATGGCATGGCTCAGGGGGATTGAATGTTTCTCATCGTTGGCTACGTCATCATCCTGGCGGCGTCTGTCGGGACGTACTCGGTTCACGGCAGTCTGGCTGCCTTGTGGGTGCCGCTGGAGTATCTGGCCATCGTCGGTCTGACGATCGGCGGGTTTGTGGCCGGAAACGATATCAAGGTCATCAAGGCGACCATCGGAGCGCTGCCGAGTATCTTCAAAGGGGCAAAATACAACAAGGCCGCCTACGTTGATCTGCTGGCCATGCTTTTCGAGGTGCTGGCGAAAGTCCGCAAGGAAGGCTTGATGTCGATCGAGAACGACGTCGAGAACCCCCATGAAAGTCCGATTTTCGGCAAATATCCTTCGATCTCTCACGATCACCACGTGATGGAATTCATCACCGACTACCTGCGGATGATGGTAGGGGGCAACCTGAACGCGCTGGAAATCGAAAACCTGATGGACATGGAGATCGAAACGCATCACCACGAGGTGGAAGTTCCCGGGCACGTGATGGCCAAGACCGGCGACGCGACACCAGCGTTCGGTATCGTCGTGGCAGTCATGGGGGTGGTGAACGTCATGGGTTCGGTGGGTGAGCCGCCCGCCGTCCTGGGCAAGATGATCGGCGGCGCTCTTGTCGGAACATTTTTGGGTATTCTGATCTCCTATGGCTTTGTTCAGCCGATTGCATCATTGCTGGAACAAAAGGCACATGAAGGATCCAAGATCTACCAGGTGATCAAGGTCGTACTGCTGGCGTCGATGTCGGGCTATGCCCCGCAGGTGGCCGTCGAGTTCGGGCGCAAGGTGCTCTTTTCCACCGACCGTCCGACGTTTACCGAGCTCGAGGAAGAACTCAAGGCGCGCAAGGGCAAGTAGCCCCTGCTTGCAGAGCGAGGTTACTGAATGAGCGAAGATCTCCGTCCGATCGTCATCAAGCGCATCAAGAAAGGTGGCGCGGCTCACCACGGAGGGGCGTGGAAGATCGCTTACGCCGACTTTGTGACGGCAATGATGGCCTTCTTCCTGCTGATGTGGCTCCTGGGGTCAACGGCGAACGGAGACTTGAAGGGTATCGCCGATTACTTCCAGAACCCGCTGAAGGTCAGCATGTCCGGAGGTTCTGGAGCCGGTGACGCGACCAGCATCCTGAAGGGAGGGGGCAAGAGTCTCACGAGCACTTCTGGTCAGGTTAAGGACGGCGATGTCGAAGCCGCCCAGAGGAAGAAACTTCCGAACACGCGGGATGCCAAGACCGAGGATTTGCGCAAGGAGTTCGAACGCCGGGAAAAACTGTCGCTCAACGAGCTCAAGGGGAATATTGAAAAACTGATAGAGGCCAATTCCATGCTCCGTCAGTTCAAGAACCAGTTGCTGATGGACGTGACCAGCGAAGGCTTGCGCATTCAGATCATTGACGAGAAGAACCGCCCGATGTTCGATTCCAGCAGCGCCGAACTCAAACCCTATTCGAAAGTGATCCTGAGAGAAATCGGCAAGGCGCTGAATTCCGTTCCGAACAAGGTCAGTTTTTCGGGGCATACCGATGCGGCACAGTTTGGTGGTGGCGAAAAGGGTTTTTCCAATTGGGAACTGTCGGCAAATCGGGCGAATGCGTCGCGTCGGGAAATGATCGCTGGCGGCATGGACGAAAACAAAGTGTTGCGGGTCGTTGGCCTGTCTTCCACCGTGCTGTTCGACAAGAATGACCCGTTGAGTCCGTCCAATCGGCGAATCAATATTGTCGTTCTGAATAAGCGCACCGAAGAGGCAATGTTGCTGGAGGATGGGAGCGCTACGGTGACTGTGGACGGTCAGACCGAACCGGATGTCCTGTCCTCACCGGAAAAGCCGAGAAACGGGACGTGAACCAGCCGATGCAAGGCGTATTGGCCGCGCGAAGGCGACAATCGAGGTGATTCGTGATCGATAACAATTCCTTATGGGGGAAACCGCTGCCACAGCGCGAAACGGGCGAGCGCGAATTCGTGTTTACCGTGGCCGATTTTGAGCGGGTCCGCAAGCTGATCTATGAACACGCCGGAATTTCCCTTTCTTCCGCCAAGCAGGATATGGTCTATAGTCGGCTGGCCAGGCGTCTGCGCGAGACGCGCCTGAAATCTTTCGGCGAATACCTGGCGCTTCTGGAACGTGGCGACAAAGCCGAGTGGGAAAAGTTCGTCAATTCGTTGACGACCAATCTCACCTCATTCTTTCGTGAGCCGCATCACTTCCCCATCCTCGCCGAACAGTTGAAGAAACTGCAAGGCAAGCCGGCCATAAAGATCTGGTGCTGTGCTTCCTCGACGGGAGAGGAACCGTACAGTATTGCCATGACGGTAGTCGAGACCTTCAATAGCTTCAACGTTCCGGTTTCCATTTTTGCCACCGACCTGGATACCAACGTGCTGGCGACGGCAGCCAAGGGGATCTACGCTTCTGATCGCGTGGAAAGGCTGTCATCCGAGCGGCTTAACCGTTTTTTTGTCAGAACTCCGGGGGGGCAGGACGGAACCTTCGCCGTACGCCCGGAGTTGCGGCGGTTGATCACTTTTCAGCGCTTGAACTTGCTCGAGCCGAACTGGAGCGTGCGCGGGCCTCTGGATGCACTGTTCTGTCGCAACGTAATGATCTATTTCGACAAACCGACGCAATACAAGATACTCAAGCGATTCGCTCCGTTGATGGATAACAACGGACTGCTTTTCGCCGGTCATTCGGAGAGTTTTCTGCACGCGGCTGACTTGTTCCGCTCGCAAGGAAAAACGGTGTACGAGTTGACAACCAGGGTTCGCTGAGATGGACAAGGCAAGCTCTGCAGCGGGGGCTCTGCCGCGGCCTTTGCTCAGTGCCGGGCGCGTAATTTTCGTGGGGGCGTCGACCGGGGGAACGGAAGCCGTCAAGACGTTCTTGATGGGAATACCGGCGAACTGCCCACCGATAATGATCGTTCAGCACATGCCCGAATCCTTTACCGGTTCGTTTGCCGCGCGGCTGAACGGGTTGTGCCAGCCCCGGGTGATCGAAGCAAGCGGTGGCGAGGTCGTTGCGCCCGGGACCGTCTATATTTCGCCCGGCCATTCCCATATGAGAATCCGGCGCTCCGGTGCCGGGTATGTTACGGAGCTGCTCAAGACCGCACCCGTCAACCGGCATCGTCCTTCGGTGGACGTGCTATTCGATTCGGCGGCTGAGGTTGTCGGACGCAACGCCATTGGGGTGATCCTGACTGGGATGGGAAAGGACGGCGCACAAGGCCTGCTCCGGATGCGGAAAGCCGGAGCCCGGACCTTTGGCCAGGACGAGGCGAGCTGCGTGGTCTACGGTATGCCGCGGGAAGCAGCGCTGATTGGCGCGGTTGAGGAGGCGGCCTGCCTGAGTGAGTTGGCGCAGAAAGTTCTTGCCGCGCTCGGCAAGATGGGAGGATAACCAGCCGATGACAAGGAATTGTGGCGTGCCTCGGCGGTGGCCTTGAAACTGCTCCGGTTCCCCGCCTTTGTTTATGGGGGGTTGTGGTGAAATGGCAAGCGTTCGATTAAGATGCGAAATAAAGGGTTGTATCGCTATTTGCCCAATTAAGGGGATCAGGCATGTCAGAGCTGCTTAAAAGCATAGATGCGCGCACGAAGCTCGCCGGCACGAACAAGCTGGAAATCTTGTTGTTTACTCTCGGCACGAACTCGGTCACGGGGCGTCGGGAAACCTTCGGCATCAATGTGTTCAAGGTTCGCGAGGTGATGCGTACGCCTCCCATAACGGCGGCGCCGGAAATGCCCGCCTCGGTCGAAGGCATGGTCAGCCTGCGCGGGGCGCTGGTTCCTGTCGTCGATCTGGCGAAGTATGCGGGTGTTGCGACCGATTCACCCCGGTCGATCATGATCGTCACTGAATACGCCGGGCATACGCAGGGCTTTTTGGTCGAAGGGGTCGATACCATCTTGCGGCTCGATTGGAGTCAGATGAAAGTCCCGCCGGATATGATGATGGCCGAGATGGGAGGGCTGGTGACGGCCGTCACTGAACTGCCGGACGGGCGTCTGGTGATGATGATGGACGTCGAGAAAGTCCTTTCGGAAACGACGAAATATGACGACGAGGTGGTGTATCGCAATATCAAGCCGCTTAATGATCCGTCCCTGACAGTTTTTTTTGCCGATGATTCTGTTGTCGCACGCAAACAGATCGTCCGTACGCTCAATGCAATGCACGTGAAGTACGTGGAAGCGATCAACGGCCGCGCGGCGTGGGAGGAATTGGAAAAAATAGCCGCCTATGCGCAAGCTTCCGGTCAGCAGGTTTCCGATCTGGTTAGCCTGATTCTGACCGACGTCGAGATGCCAGAAATGGACGGATATATCCTGACGAAGAAGATAAAGACCGACCCGCGTTTTGCTGGAGTACCGGTAATCATGCATTCCTCGCTCTCCGGCATGTCCAACCAGCAATTGGGCAAGTCTGTGGGAGTTGATGAATACGTACCCAAGTTCGAACCGCAAAAACTCTCCGAAACATTGACGCGGCGTCTGCTCGGGTCGGTTCCCGTTGCCCAGGCAAATGACTGAGGCGCTAATTTCATTGGAGTACGGCGATGGCAATGGATCTGGTTGAAAAGAAAAACCTGCTTGATAGCGTTGATGCCAGAACCAGGTTGGCTGGTTCCAACAAGATGGAGATCCTGCTCTTTTCCCTCGGAACGCGGGAAACGTTCGGGATCAATGTGTTCAAGGTGCGCGAAGTCGGGCGCACACCCCATATCACCAAGACTCCGAACATGCCGAAAGGCGTCGAGGGACTCGTCTCGCTGCGCGGGAATGTGATTCCCGTCCTGTCGCTGGTCAGTTTTCTCGAGCACCAGGATCAGCCGATCGAGCGAGGCAAGACCATGATGGTCGCTGAGTATTCCAAGCGAACACTGGGTTTCCTGGTCCACGAGGTCGACCGGATTATCCGCGTTGACTGGGAGAAGGTTCGGGCTCCAGAGAGCGTGCTCTCGTCGAATCAAGGACTGATTACGGCTATAACGGAATTGGAAAACGGCACGCTTGTTTCGCTTCTCGATGTCGAGCAGATACTGGCCAACGCGTTCGGTGAAGCGATCATCGTGGACGTGCCGCCTGCTCAGGTTGCGCAAGAAACAGGCGTGTTCTTCGTCGACGATTCGGTCGTTGCGCGGAAAAAGATCGCGGAAGTGTTCGATAAACTCGGGGTCAAGCACAAGCATGCCACGAATGGCGCCGAGGCTTGGACGCGTCTCCAGGGGCTTGCTGCTCATTCGCAGCAGACCGGAGGGACGTTGCGCGATGAAGTGCGCCTGATTCTCGTCGATGCGGAAATGCCGGAGATGGATGGCTATGTATTGACGAAACACATCAAGTCGGACCCGCGCTTCTCGGGGATCCCGGTGGTGATGCATTCCTCGTTGTCGTCCGAAGCCAATCGCGCAATGGGGCAGGCGGTTGGGGTGGATGCTTATGTTGCAAAATTCGATGCCGAGGTGTTGGCGGATACCTTGCGCCCCTTGCTTGAGCGATAAGAAAACCAGGAGTAAATGAAGAATGGCTGATCCGAAAATGAGAATTCTTGTGGTCGATGATTTCTCCACCATGCGACGAATCGTCAGGAATCTCCTCAAGGAATTGGGCTTCGCCAATGTGGATGAGGCCGAAGACGGGGCCATCGCCCTGCAGAAATTGCAGGCAGGCGGGTTTGAATTCGTGGTGACCGACTGGAACATGCCCAACATGGACGGATTGCAGTTGCTTCAGGCGATTCGGTCAACACCGTCGCTGGCACAACTGCCGGTGCTGATGATTACCGCGGAAGCCAAGAAGGAGAACATCATTGCAGCCGCGCAGGCGGGAGCCAGCGGTTACATCGTGAAGCCCTTCACCGCTGCGACCCTGGCAGAAAAGCTGCAGAAAATCTTCGACAAGATGGGTGTCTGAAATGAGTGACGCGAACTCTTCTGGCGACTCGAGCGAGCTTGAGGCTCTGTTCGACAGCATTGCTGGCGGTGTTGTGAATTCACCGGCGCCTCCTGTGGTGGAGAAAAGGCCTTCTCTAATCAGACAGGCGCAGGAAAGCGATGATTTGACCGAGGACTCCAGAGATTTACAGGAGCTGTTCGATTCGATCGTTGCCAAGAACAAGGTGTCTGCAGGGACTTCCGGCGCTGGCGAGGAATCGGAAGGTGAGTGGCCGACCCAAAAAAAGGTCTTTACCCAGGTGGGGCAAATGGCCCGGCAACTGCATGACACGCTTGGAGCATTGGGCTACGACAAGCTGATCGAAAAAACGGTAAGCGCGCTCCCCGACGCGAAGGATCGTCTGGCTTACATTGCCAATCTGACGGAACAAGCCGCCTGCAAGGTGTTGAATGCGACCGATGTAGCCACTCCTTTGCAGGAGGAGTTGGAAGCAGGAGCTGCGTTATTGGCGACGAAATGGGATGCCCTATACGCCAATAACATGGGGATCGATGATTTCAAGCTGCTGGCAGGTGAGACCCGGGCGTTTCTCAAGAATGCCGTACCCCAGCGGACGGCGGCGACCAAGGAGCAATTGCTGGAAATCATGATGGCACAGGATTTTCAGGATCTCACTGGCCAGGTCATCAAGAAAGTTGTTGCGCTCGCGCAGGATCTCGAGACGCAGTTGATGAGCATTCTTATAGATACCATACCGGGAGAAAAGCGTACCGAATCCGTGACGTCGCTTCTCAATGGGCCTGTGATCAATGCCGGCGGGCGTTCCGATGTCGTGGTCAGTCAGCAGCAGGTTGACGATCTGCTCGACAGCTTGGGATTCTAGGAGGTTCAATATGAGTGACTTTTCCGGAATGGAAGACCTTCTGCAGGATTTCCTGCAGGAAGCAAGCGATCTGCTTTCTGACGTCGATAACAAACTTGTCGATCTGGAAAAGGATCCTGGGGATCGTCGCCTGCTGAACGACATTTTCAGAGGGTTCCACACGATCAAGGGAGGGGCGGGTTTTCTGAATGCCGCGGAACTCGTGACCCTGTGCCACTTGACTGAAAATCTGTTCGACAAGCTCAGAAACGCCGAGATGCAGCTGACGCCCGAATTGATGGATACCATCATGGCCGCGACGCAAGGTGTGCGCGCCATGTTTGGAGAGCTGTCTCAGGCCGTTCAACCACGTCCGGCGCCGTCCGAAGTCATTCACGCGCTGCGTGTTGCGCTGCACGAGCAAGAGCCCGAGGCGACCGCCGCACAGGCGGCCGCTCCTGAAGCCCCGAAGTCTGACGATCCCGTTATGACGCCCTCTGCACAGAGTGCCGATCGCGGATCAGCGGGCGGCCCGGACTGGCAGGCGCTGCACGCCGCGGTTACCGGACAGGAGTCAGTTGCTTCGCCGGTCTCTCCAGCGAAATCTTCGGTCGCTCTTGAGCCTGCGGGCAGCAAGGCCGTTGCGACGGAAGCGGAATTGACTCCCCATTTTCCGCCTGAAGGCAGGCGCGCGACGGACAAGCCCGGTTTTGTGGGTACGGGGGCGACAACGGGCCGACGTAATGAAGAGAAGATCGCCACACGAGAATCAACGATCCGTGTCGATACGGCGCGCCTGGATCAGGTGCTGAACCTTTCGGGCGAAATCGGCCTGACGAAGAATCGGCTGACCAGCTTGCGCGCGGACATACTTGCCGGAAGAAACGATTCGGAAACCCTGCATGCGCTGGATCAGGCGGTGAGCCAGCTGGACCTGCTGGTCTCCGATTTGCAGAATTCGGTGATGAAGACTCGGATGCAGCCGATCGGGCGTCTGTTCCAGAAGTATCCACGGATCGCTCGCGATCTGGCGCGTCAGTTGGGCAAGGATGTCGAGTTGGCTTTGGTTGGAGAGGAAACCGAGGTCGACAAGACGATGATCGAGGATCTTGCCGATCCCTTGGTGCATCTGGTGCGCAACGCCGTGGACCACGGCGTCGAATCGCCGGAAGAGCGTCTCGCCGCCGGCAAGCCGGCGAAGAGTGTCGTAAGGCTCGAAGCGCGCCAGGAAGGCGATCACATCGTGCTGATCATCGCTGATGACGGCCGAGGAATGAGTCCGGAACGTATCCGTAACAAGGCCATCGAAAAAGGCCTGATCAGGGAAGAAGAAGCCAACACTCTGGATGATAGGCAGAGCCTTAACCTGATTTTCCTGCCCGGATTCTCGACAATGACCCAGGCCTCGGCGGTTTCGGGCCGTGGTGTTGGCATGGATGTGGTCAAGACGAACATCCAGAAACTCAACGGTTCTGTTGAAATTCGCTCCGAGCCTGGAAAAGGGTCGGTCTTCATCATCTCCCTGCCATTGACGCTGGCCATTCTGCCGGTCTTGCTGGTCCTGCTGGGTGATCAGCCTTTCGCCTTGCCGCTTTCCATGGTGCGCGAAATTCTGCCCATCGAGAAGGAGAAGATGCAGGAGGTGGGGGGCAAGGAGACATTGGTCGTTCGCGGGGAAGTCTTGCCTGTCGTGGCGCTCTCGCGTCTGCTCGGTTGGCCGCAATTGCAGACGCCTGAGTACGGTGTGCTGATGCAGACGTCGGAACGCAGTTTTATTCTCTCGGTGGATAGTTTCGCCGGACGCGACGATGCGGTGATCAAATCACTGGATGACTTCCGGCCACGCGGCGTTGCCGGCGTAACAACGTTGTCGAACGGCCAGATCGTACTGATCCTCGATATGAAGGAGTTGCTTGCCGACCTGAATGCCCATGTAGATCGGGATGCCATTGCCAAGCAGCATCCAAAGGCGATTGAGTTATCAGCCTGATTTTTTGGGATAAAAGTTTGATCGTGCAGGGGGCTTCGGCCCCCTGTTTTTTTGTGCTTGAACAATCTGTTGCATTCCTGCGACTATCCGAGAAACGGTATAAATAAAGTGTTATACCTCTTTATTTTTTAAAGTTTTTTTATATAATATGGGCTAGTTACTTGGAAGCTGCGGATGGCCGAAGAAAGCGATCTCGAACGAACCGAGCCTGCGTCCTCGAGACGGCTTGAGCAGGCCCGCGAGGAAGGACAGGTTCCGCGTTCCCGCGAGATCGGGGCGTTTCTGATTTTGATGGTGTCGGCGGGGGCATTCTGGATGGTCGGAGGCTGGATGATGCATCGCACGTCAGCCATTCTCAGGCGAGGCCTGAGTTTCGACGGGCAATCGTTGCGCGATCCGCAGTTCATGGTGACGCGCTTTGCCGACATTGCTCTGGATGCATTGCTTTCCTTCGGTCCTTTCATCATGGCGCTCATCGTTGCGGCGGTCGTCTCACCGTTCTTTCTCGGTAGCTGGAATTTCTCCTTCAAGGCACTGGCTCCCGATCTGCAGCGTCTTGACCCCCTTAAGGGCATGACGCGCATCGTCTCCTGGTCTGGCTTGCTGGAACTGGTGAAGGGAGTGGCCAAGTCTGCACTGATTGGTGGGGTGGCCGTCGCCGTGCTGTGGTCGGAACGTGGCGACCTCCTGGCGCTGTTTGGGCAGACCGTCGATGTCGGGCTTTCCAGTGCGGGCCGCTTGATCAGTTACAGCTTCCTGGTGATTGTCCTGTCCATGTTGCTGATCGTTGCGCTGGATGTTCCCTTTCAGCTTTGGCAGTACCACGACAAGTTGAAGATGACCAAGGAAGAGGTCCGCCAGGAAAGCAAGGAGATGGAGGGGAATCCGGAAGTCAAGGGGAGGATCAGGAGTCTGCAGCGCGAAGCGGCACGCAGGCGAATGATGAGTGTCGTACCTGCGGCGGACGTGATCGTGACCAATCCGACGCATTTTGCCGTCGCGCTTGCCTACAAGAACGGGATGGCGGCTCCTAAAGTGCTGGCCAAGGGAATGGGCGAGATCGCCCGGAAGATCAGAACGATCGGAGCCGAGAACGCGGTGCCCATGCTGGAGGCCCCGCCACTTGCCCGCGCGCTTTATCGTCATGCCGAACTGGATCAGGAAATTCCATCGGCGCTTTATGCAGCGGTAGCCGAGGTTCTGGCGTACGTGTATCAACTGGCCAACTGGCGCCGGCAAGGTGGCAACTATCCGATGCCTCCGCGCGATATTCCCGTTCCGGCGGACCTAGTGCCGGAGGTGGTAAATGGCTAGCACCAGCATGACCCTGCAGAATTTCCTCGGGCGCATCGGGTTGCAGCAACTCGCCGGCCCGCTCCTGATACTGCTGGTCTTGTCCATGATGGTGCTGCCGTTGCCACCGTTCATGCTCGACCTCTTCTTCACTTTCAACATCGCCATCTCGATCATCGTCATGTTGGTGGCGATCAATGTGTTGAAACCGCTCGATTTCTCCGTGTTCCCGACAGTGTTGCTGATCACCACCCTGTTGCGTTTGTCGCTCAACGTGGCATCGACCCGAGTCGTACTGTTGGAGGGGCACACCGGACCCGGTGCTGCCGGCCAGGTGATCGATGCGTTCGGGCACTTCCTGGTGGGCGGCAACTACGCGGTCGGTATCGTCGTCTTCGCCATCCTGGTGATCATCAACTTCGTGGTGATCACCAAGGGTGCTGGCCGGGTGGCCGAAGTAGCGGCGAGGTTTACGCTGGACGCCATGCCGGGCAAGCAGATGGCGATCGACGCGGACCTCAATGCAGGGTTGATCGGAGAGGATGAGGCGCGGCGGCGGCGTGCCACGATTGCCGAAGAAGCCGACTTTTTCGGGTCGATGGATGGTGCCTCGAAGTTTGTTCGCGGCGATGCCGTGGCGGGCATCCTGATCATGTTCATCAATGTCATTGGCGGCCTCTTCGTGGGTATGCTGCAGCATGATCTCGATCTCGGGACGGCAGCCAAGACCTACACGCTGCTGACGGTCGGCGACGGCTTGGTGGCGCAGATTCCGGCGCTGATCATTTCGATTGCGGCCGGCATGGTCGTGACGCGAGTCGGTGATACGCAGGACTTGTCGCAGCAGTTCCTCGGGCAGCTTTTCAACAACCCGAAGGTGATCGGCCTTTCTGCGGCAATCATCGGCATGTTGGGCCTTATTCCCGGCATGCCGAATTTCGTGTTCCTCCTGCTGGCCTCCGGATTGGGGGCGCTGGCCTGGGAAATGTCGCGGCGCCAGGCGCGCGAGAAACCGGTTCAGGTCAAAGCAGCTCCTTCGGTCAGCGCGCCAGCCGAATCGCTGGAAGCAAGCTGGTCCGATGTGGCGCCGCTTGACGTGCTCGGGCTGGAAGTCGGCTATCGGCTCATTCCGCTTGTGGATAAGGCTCAGGACGGCGAGTTATTGCGGCGGATTCGCGGGATTCGCAAGAAGTTCGCCCAGGATGTCGGATTCCTCATTTCTCCGGTGCATATTCGCGACAACCTCGAACTGAAACCCAATGCCTACCGGATCCTGCTCAAAGGCGTGGAAGTGGGTCAGGGAGAAGCGTTCCCCGGAAGTCTGCTGGCCATCAATCCCGGGCGTGTGGTGGGGCAGTTGCCCGGCACCGCGACGAAAGACCCAGCATTCGGCCTTCCGGCCATCTGGATCGACAGCGGCTTGCGCGAACAGGCACAGGCTTTTGGCTATACGGTGGTCGATGCCAGCACGGTGACGGCGACCCACCTCAACCACCTCATCCTGTCGCACGCTGCAGAATTGCTCGGACGCCAGGAGACGCAGGCGTTGCTCGACCATCTGGCGAAAGAGATGCCGAAGCTGGTCGAGGATCTCGTGCCCAAGGTGCTGCAACTCGGCGTTCTGCAGAAGGTTCTGCAGAACCTGCTGGAAGAAGGGATTCATATTCGCGACATGCGTACCATTATCGAGACGCTCGCCGAATGGGCGCTGCGCTCGCAGGACGCCGAAGTGCTTACGGCACAGGTGCGCATCGCGCTTGGGCGCTCCATTGTCCAGCAGTTGTACCCGAGTGGCGACGAGATGCAGGTCATGTCGCTCGATCCGCAGCTCGAACGCATCCTAGTCCAGGCGATTGCCGGCGGCGGCGATGGCGCGAGCATCGAGCCCAATCTTGCCGACACCCTGATACGCGAAGCTGCCACTGCGGCGCAGCGCCAGGAAGCGCTGGGTTTGCCCGCGGTGCTGCTGGTGTCCGGCAATCTCCGGGTACTCCTGTCGCGTTTCCTGCGGCGGGCTATTTCACAACTCAAGGTGCTGGCACATGCGGAAGTGCCGGAAAACAAAATCATCAAGGTCACCTCGATCATCGGAGGTAAAGCATGAACGTCAGGAAATTCGTCGCCTCTTCGGCTCGGGATGCGTTGCGCAAGGTCAAGGAACTGCTGGGACCTGATGCCATCATCCTGTCCAACCGCGCCATTCCTGGCGGAGTGGAAATCATGGCGGTAGCGGCCAGCGACATGGAAATGATCGTACCGACGCCGATTCAAGAGACCAAACCGCCATTGAACGATGATTACACGGTCCGGCTATCCTCGCCGGCAGCCTTTTCTCTACCTCCCGCAGCAAGAAAGTCTCCCGCTGCAGAATCGCCCTCCCTGGCCTCGCGGCCGATACCCCAGATCGAACGGCCGGCCGTTCCCGAGACTGCGGCGGCAATACCTCGACAGGCCGAAATCGTGCCCGCCGAGGTGATGGATGAAATCCGGTCTTTGCGTAAGATCGTCGAGCAACATCTGGCCGGATTCGCCTGGGGAGAGGCGGCGCGCTCCGAACCGGTCAAGACGGAAATCCTGCGCCAGATGCTGGATGCCGGCTTCTCTCCGCGACTGGCGCGCGACCTGCTGGCCGAATTGCCGCGCGAACTCAACGCTGCGCAAGCACTGGCATGGGTCAAAGGTGCAGCAGACCGCTCCCTCCTCACCATCGGAAACGAGAACGATGTTATCGACCGTGGCGGCGTTTATGCTTTGGTCGGTCCTACCGGTGTGGGCAAGACGACCACCACCGCCAAGCTTGCTGCGCGGTGTGTGCTGCGCCACGGGGCGAGCAAGGTGGCATTGATCACCACCGACGGCTACCGGATCGGCGCTCACGAGCAATTGCGCATTTACGGGCGGATTCTCGGCGTTTCGGTGTATCTGGTGAAGGATGCCCAAGAATTGAATCAGACGCTCGCCGACCTGCAGCACAAGCACATGGTGCTCGTGGACACCATGGGCATGAGTCAGCGCGACCGGATGGTCGAGGAACAGGTGGCCATGTTCGGGCACAGTGGGGTAAAGCGCTTGCTTCTCCTTGCTGCCACCGGACGGGGCGATACCTTGGATGATGTCGTGCGGGCGTACAGCGGTCCGGATCTGGCGGGATGCATTCTCAGCAAGGTGGACGAGGCGGCGAGCCTGGCGACAGCCCTGGATGTGATCATCCGGCATCGCCTGCCGCTGCATTATGTGTCCAACGGACAGCGTGTTCCCGAGGATCTGCACCTGCCCAATCGGGCGTACCTGCTGCACAGGGCGTTCAAGGATTTGCCCGAGTCTTCTCCGCATCGTCTTGATGGTCTCGAACCCGGGCTGATGATGGCCAGCGCCAGCGGTGTGGCGGCAGCCGGAGGCCGTCGTGGCTGAGCTTTACGCTGACCAGGCAGCCGGCTTGCGCCGGTTGTTTGCACGCGAACCCTTGCGCGTAGTCACTTTCGCAGCCGGCAGCCCGGGCGTCGGAAAAAGCGTGCTGGTGGCCAACGTGGCGGCGTGTCTGGCGCAGCGGGGCAGAACCGTGCTGGTGCTGGACGAAAGCACCAGGAGGACTGTGGCTTCCTGTTTTGGCGTGTCAAGCCGCCTCGATCTGCTACAGGTGATCAACCGTGAGCGATCACTTGCAGAGGTCATGCAGACCGTTGCGCCCGGCGTCCTGGTCCTGCCTGCGGCCAAGGCGGTCAAGAAACTCGGAAAGCTGAACGAGCAGCAGCAACGGGTACTCTCCGCCAGTCTTTCCGCCATCGAGGATCCAGTCGACGTCATTTTGGTAGATGCCTCGCAGGACCACCCGCTGGGATTTTCGCCCTTGGGACTTGCCGCGCATGAAACGGTGATCGTCATGTCGCCAACAGCCGCCTCCATCACTGATGCCTACGCCCTGATCAAGAAAGTGAGCCTCGGGTACGCACGTCGCAACTACCGCGTACTAGTTAACGGGGTGCGAGGAATGGAGGAAGGGCGGACGGTGTTCGGCAACATTGCGCGCGTGACGCACAGCCGTCGGTTCGCCCGCCTTGAATTCGCCGGATGCGTGCCGTTGGATGAACGCCTGCATCAGGCCGCGAGCCTGTGTCAGCCGGTTGGGAATCTTTATCCCGAAGCGTCGGCTGCGAAAGCCTGCCGGAAGCTGGCCGGTGATCTGCTGGCCTGGCACGCTTCCGATGACGATTCCGGGGGGCTCGAACAATTTGTCCAGCAACTGTTACACTTGAGCCAGCATATCGATCCGGTCGCCATTTACGCCTGACCCACGGGAATATGTATAACGCAGCAGGTCAGATCAAAAAGGATCAGCTGGTACAGCGCTTCGCTCCACTCGTTAAGCGTATCGCCTATCATCTGATGGCTCGTCTTCCGTCCAGTGTGCAGGTCGATGACCTCATACAGAACGGAATGATCGGGCTGCTCGATGCCATCGATCGGTTCGAGGCAGGGATGGGGGCACAATTCGAAACCTATGCTGCTCAGCGCGTGCGCGGTGCCATGCTCGATGGTTTGCGCGAGAATGACTGGTTGCCACGCAGCCTGCGGCGAGAATTCCGGCAGATTGAGAAGACGATTGCGCAACTCGAACAGGAGTACGGGCGTCCGCCTTCCGAAAACGAACTGGCCAGGGCGCTTGGTGTGTCTCTGGCCGAATATCAAAAGATGCTGCAAGATGCCCGAGGGCATCAACTGGTTTCCTTCGAAGACCTAGTGCAGGAGGGGGATGACGACTTCCTTGAACGGCATCTCATCGATGATTCGGGTGAACCGTCGAAGATTCTCGAAGACGACAACCTCAAGCGATTGCTTGTGCAGGGAATTGAGTTGTTGCCCGAACGGGAAAAACTGATGATGGCGCTCTATTATGAGCAGGATCTGAATTTGCGCGAGATTGGGGAAGTCATGGGCGTGACGGAATCGCGGGTCTGTCAGCTGCATACGCAAGCCGTTGCCCGATTGCGCGCGCGTATTTTCGGCGATTCCGGAATCCGCAAGAAAGCCGGCAAGCATGGATAAAATCAGCGTTCTCGGACTGGTGATCGGCATCGTGGCCATCATCGGCGGGCAGGTTCTCGAGGGGGGGCATGTCGGTTCCCTTTCCCAGCCGACGGCGCTGCTGATTGTTGTTGGCGGAACCATGGGGGCGGTGATGCTGCAAAGCCCTTACGCGACGTTCGTGCGCGGCATGCGCATGGTGCGCTGGGTGTGGTACCCGCCCGTGGTCGATTACCCGCAATTGATCAAGCAAGTTACGGGGTGGAGCCAATTGTCGCGACGGGAAGGGCTGCTGGCGCTGGAAAGCGCAATGGGGCAGCTAAAGGACGATTTTGCCCGAAAGGGGTTGCAACTGCTGGTCGATGGTGCCGAACCGGAGCGCTTGCGCGAAGTGCTCGAGGTGGAGATCAACACCTATGAACATGAATTAAAGATGTCCGCCAGGATATGGGAAGCCGCAGGCGGGTATTCCCCGACAATCGGCATTCTCGGTGCCGTGCTCGGACTGATCCACGTCATGGAGAACCTGTCCGACCCTTCGAAACTCGGAGCCGGCATTGCCGTTGCGTTCGTGGCGACGATCTACGGTGTCGGCCTGGCCAATCTGGTCTTCCTGCCAATGTCGAACAAGCTCAAGGCGCATATCAACCGCCTTCTCGTCCAGCGTGAAATGATCGTCGACGGGCTTGTCGGGATTGCCAATGGAGACAACCCGCGCATCATCGAAAGCCGTTTGCAGGGTTACATCTTCTAGGCTATGGCCCGCCGCCGCAGGTACGAGGACGAGCACGACAACCACGAGCGCTGGCTGGTGTCGTACGCGGACTTCATCACACTCCTGTTTGCCTTCTTCGTGGTGATGTATGCCCTGTCGACGGTCAACGAGGGCAAGTACCGGATACTCAGCGATTCGATGGTGAGCGCATTTCGCAACATCCAGGCCAACAGTTCGACGCAGATGCCGATTGTGGTGTCGCCGCCGATTGCCTTGGCGCAAAAGCAGAATCAGGCAGCCAGACAGCAGGAGGTGGACAAGCAGAAGCGCCGCGACAAGATGCGCAATGTGGCCAAGGAACTGCTCGAGGTCATGGCGCCCCTGATTGAACAGGGCAAGGTGCGGGTGATTGAAACGAGCCGGGGCGTCACCATCGAGATCAACGACAGCATTCTTTTTGCGCCGGGGCAGGCACTGTTGCAACCGGTCTCGTCAAGGGCCATGCGGGCGATTGCCCAAGTGCTTGCTCCGACCGATTTCCCGATCACCATCGAAGGGCATACGGACAACGTACCGATCAATACCGCGCAGTTTCCGTCGAACTGGGAATTGTCAGCGGTCCGGGCGACGACCGTATTGCGTCTCTTTGCCGACGCCGGTGTCGCTGCCGATCGGCTAACGGCGATCGGTTATGCCGATACCCGGCCGGTGGAACCCAATGTTCTTGCCGACGGGCGGGCGCGTAACAGGAGGGTGACGATCCTTATCGATTCGACCGGCGCTGAAAAAGGCCAAGACGTCGGGATCGATTCTGGTTCGACTGCTGCGAAATAACCCGTCAAACGGCGTCGTCGATGCGTCGGTCGCCGAGCGTGGACGAACGCCCGTCCGGGCCGTAAAGATCCAGGTTGTTTTCCTTGCGCATCAGGATTTCCAGCGCCTGAGCGTTGTATTTCATGCGCAACTCGATCAATTGGCCGTTCCGGCCGTTCAGGTTCTTGGCACGGGCCGCCAGTGAAAGCGTTTGATTCCAGGCGGCAATTGTCTCTCTTTGCCCTGGGTTTGCCACCGTCCAGGACTCCATTCCGGCACGGTCGGGTGGGAATCCGAGCGAGACGAGGAGCGCATTGCGCTGCCGTGACAGATCGTTCAATTCCGCCGCAAGCTTCTCCTTGCGTTCGGCAATGGCGGGGAGTTCGTCCGTCCTGCCGTTAGTCAGCACTTCCTGTTCCTGCTCGAGAAGGTCGACAAACAACCGGACGAGATCCGCCTCTTTGGAAACCGTCTGCCGGATCTCGGAAACCGATGCGGTCATGAAGCCGGTCAGGCGTTGTGCTGCGAATCGACGAGTTCCCGGGCGGATGCGATCAAGCGGTCGGCAATCGCGCCAGCATTGATCGAGAATCTTCCCTCCGCGATTGCCTGCTTGATCTCCTCGACCCGGCCGGCATCGAACGGCGATTCGCTTTCCGTGGTGAGCAATTGGGAAGCCGCGTTGCTCAACTGGACTTCGTCGGACGCGCTTCCCGCTTTCTTGGCGGACGCGCTGCGCGTCTCCTTGAGGAGTGGCGTATTGGTCAGCTTGGTGGATTGTTCGATCTTCATGGCAATGCCTCGAAAAATTTCGTGCTTGCACGTACTATCGGCGCAGGAATGGCTAACTTTAGCATTTTTTTTTACGGTTCCTTGGTGCCGGTAAGAATTGACGGCGGCAGAATGGGTTTCGGCGTCAGTAATTGACTTCGACAATGCCGCCCGCTCTGGCGATGCCGGTCACAGTCTGTCCCGACGGCGTTCTCACCTGGACCATCTGTCCTTCCGCGGCATTGTTCAGGGCCTTCCCTTCGCTGCTTACGCTGAAACCGGCGCCACGCGAGATGGTCTTGACGTTCTGTCCCTGCTGCACGGCCCACGGAGCGATCAGCTGATCCCCGCGCAAAGGTTGTCCGGCGGCAATGCCGATCTTCACCGTCTTCCCGAGCGCCTGCTCAGCGTCCATCAGGATGGTGGCGGGCAGCAAACCCAGATCGCCGCTTCTGCTGACGAAATCGTTCGGGCCGACGATCTGTCCCGCCGTCAGGGGGCGGGCGGCGACCAAGTACTTGGCGTAAACGCTGACCTGGACTTGTATGTAAACGGTCCAGTTGGAAGGTCCTTGGCAGCGAACGCCGATGGTTGTTCTTCCCCATGGCGCACTGCCGGAGGGCAAGAATGGCTCGAACGCGTCGCATGGCGATAGCTGCGTACGCGCATCCAGCGGAGTGATACGGTAGCTGACTTTCCCCGGCAGTCCTTGGGTTTGCAAGCGCAGGTAATCTTCGACGGCCCTGTATAGCTGTGTCTGGGTTCCTTGTGCGAAAGCCGATAGGGGCGGCGGCAGCCAAAGCGAACAGAGAAGGTGAATAACCAATCTGGCAGGGTTGATGCGTTTCATCTCGCTATTTTGCCTGATCAGCGCACTCAAACGAACAATTTTGGAGCGGCATGCCGCGAGCTGTCGCACACCGGCGGCAAGATTTGCCGATTTGCCGGTGGGGCGATGCCACCACCATCGGCACTATTGCCGGTTTCGCTCGAATTTCCGGTATGGCATGGGAGTTGCTCTATCTGGTTCCAGGTATTCAATCCCTTTGGAGATATCGTGGCGAGCAAGATCGATAACGCGCTTTTCTTTCAGCAACAGGCTCTGGGTTTGCGTGCGTATCGCCAGCAGGTTCTCGCGGGCAATATTGCCAATGCGGATACGCCGAACTATAAGGCCAGGGATTTCAATTTCTCGGCAGCTCTGAAAGAGGCAGTCGCCGGGCGCAGCGACGGGAGTTTGTCCGTGAGCAGAACCAATTCGGCTCATCTCGCGGGAGGTGTCGAGAATGGTCCGGCGCGGCTGATGTACCGGACTCCTGTACAGGCCAGTGTCGACGGCAATACCGTGGAAATGGATGTCGAGCGCGCGCAGTTTTCGGAGAATGCCATCCAGTATGAGGCGGGCGTAACCTTCATCACCCATCAGCTGAAAATGCTGATGTCAGCCATTCAGTCGCAATCGTCATGAGCGTATTCAACGTTTTTCAGGTTGCCGGAAGTGCGCTGACGGCACAATCGATGCGGCTCAATGCCGTGGCCAGTAACTTGGCCAACGCGGACAGTATTGCGGGTCCCGACGGCAAGCCTTATCGGGCCAAGCAGGTGGTCTTCGAAGCTACGCCCGTCGCCGGCCAAGCCGCGATGGGAGTCAGGGTCAAGCAGGTAGTTGACGATGCCAGTCCGGGCCGTATGGTCTATGACCCGCGCAATCCGGCGGCGA
This sequence comes from Candidatus Accumulibacter sp. UBA704, assembly GCA_002304785.1. Taxonomy (GTDB): domain Bacteria; phylum Pseudomonadota; class Gammaproteobacteria; order Burkholderiales; family Rhodocyclaceae; genus Propionivibrio. The sequence continues at coordinate 56,611 of DBMG01000013.1, forward strand.
ACGAGAACGGCTACGTGACGCTGCCGAACGTGAGTGTGGTGGACGAGATGGTGAACATGATCTCCGCGTCGCGCTCCTATCAGACCAACGCCGACGTGATGAACACCGCCAAACAACTATTGCTGAAGACCCTGACGCTGGGCCAGTAACGACGAGTTAACGAGGAGACAAGCATGGCCACTGTTGAAACAACGACGACATCGAGCAGCATTCTTGCTGCGTTGAATTCGCGCGGTTCGGCGTCGACGAGTACCACTACAACCGACGACATCCAGAACCGTTTTCTGACGCTTCTGGTGGCTCAACTGGAAAACCAGGATCCGCTGAATCCCCTCGATAACACCGAGATTACCAACCAGCTAGCCCAGATGAGCACCGTGCGCGGGATTGAACAACTCAACACCAAACTGTCGTCGCTGGTCGATAGCCTGGGCGAGACACAGGCAGTGCAAGCATCTGCGCTGATTGGCAACACCGTTCTGGTTCCCGGCGCGAATCTTACCTTGGCAAGCGGTAAGGCCTACGGAGGTGTCAATCTCTCCAGTGCGGCAGACCAGGTGACGGTCAGCATTCTCGATAGCACCGGCAAGGTCATACAGACGCAAACTTTGGGTGCCAATGAAGCCGGAAATGTACTTTTCACTTGGGATGGTTCCACCAGCTCAGGAACGACAGCCGCCGACGGCACCTATTCTTTCAAGGTGACCGCAACCAAGGGGTCTGCTTCGGTAACGGCAAATGCGTACCAACTTGGCACGGTTTCTGCGTTGACACGGAACACGAGCGGAGGCTTCCAGCTGGATCTTGGTTCCTTGGGTAAATTCAATTTCAGCGACGTGCAGCAGGTCTTTTAGGGACGGGAGCAGGAAATGTCATTTCAGCAAGGTTTGAGCGGACTGAACGGTGCATCCAAGGCACTGGATGTGGTGGGCAACAACGTAGCCAACAGCAGTACGGTTGGCTACAAATCGTCCAGCGGTCATTTCTCCGATGTCTATGCGGCCTCTCTCAGTGGGAGCGGCGCTTCTCAGGTGGGTATCGGAACGACGATGTCATCCGTATTCCAGCAATTCACCCAGGGCAACATCACGACCACCAACAACTCGCTGGATGTGGCGATCAACGGTGGCGGGTTCTTCAAGGTTTCGCGTGACAACATCATTGCCTATACCCGGAACGGCCAGTTTCACGCCGACAACGAGGGCTACATTGTCAATGATCAGAACTACAAGCTGATGGGGTACCTGGCGACACCGACGGGACAAATCGTTCCATCGGAACCCGCCGAGATTCGTATCGACACAAGCAACATCGCCCCGCAGCCCACCGGTGCGGCGTTGGGCGGAGATGCGGAGATGGTGCTCAACCTTAATTCCAGCAAGGATGTTCCCTCGGTCAGTCCGTTCAATTTCAACAATCCCCTGTCCTATACCTATTCGACCGCGCAGACGGTATACGACACGCTGGGCGTCGATCACAACATTACCTACTACTTCGTCAAGACGTCGACTCCTGGTCAGTGGGATGTGCACGCGACGCTTGATGGAGCAAATCCCGTAGCGATGGGCAGCATGAATTTCAATACGAGTGGTACGCTTGTCAGCGTAACGGATACGGCCACACCTCCCAACACCCTTACAACCAACGTGCTTCCGTTGCCGTCAACGTGGACGATCAGCACAGGCGCCGCTACACCCTTGGGCTCCGGGCAGCCGAACTGGAATATCGATTTCACGGGCTCTACTAGCTACAGCGGTGACAGTACGGTCAATTCCCAGCGTCAAGGAGGGTACGCGCAGGGATCGCTCTCCGGCATCAGCATCGGCTCTGACGGTGTGATTCTTGGCAACTACAGCAACGGTCAGACCAAAAATCTGGCTCAGGTTGTCCTGACGACCTTCCCGAATCCGAATGGCCTGCTCAATATCGGAAACAATCTTTTCCAGTCTTCTTCGACAGCAGGACAGGGGTTGGACGGCGCTCCCGGAGCCGGTTCGCGTGGTGTCCTTCAGGCTGCTGCCGTTGAGGAGTCCAACGTCGATCTGACGGCCGAACTGGTCAACATGATCACCCTGCAGCGCAACTACCAGGCGAACGCGCAGTCGATCAAGACTCAGGACCAGATCATGCAAACGCTGGTCAATCTGCGTTGATCGAAATGGCTAGGCATCGACGACTCAAGGAACAGCGCGCATGGACAGACTGATCTATACCGCAATGACCGGCGCCAGGCACGCGTTCCTGCAGCAGGCCGGTGTCGCGCAAAATTTGTCCAATGCCTCGACGATCGGCTATCGCGCCATGGAACACCGGTTCCGCTCGGTTCCGGTGCAAGGCGAAGGCATGCCAACGCGGGCCTTCGTGGTCGATGCTTCGGTGGCCGATGTTTTCGATCAGGGGCCCCTGATGGCCACCGGCCGCCCGCTCGACGTGGCGGTCCAGGGAGCCGGCTGGATCGCCGTGGAGACCGCGGCCGGCCAGGAGGTTTATACCCGGGCGGGCAACTTGCAGATCAATGCCAACGGGCAACTGCAGACGGCCAGTGGGCTTAATGTCCTGAGCGACGGCGGGCCGATCGCCATCCCGCCGGATACGAACATCACCATTTCGCCGGATGGAACGATTTCGTCGGTCCCGCTTTTCGGGACGCCGAACACCGTGAATATCGTGGCTCGCATCAAGCTGGTCAATCCTCCCGAAACTGACATGGTACGCGGCGACGACGGCCTGTTCCGGACACGTAACGGGCAGCCGGCGGATACCGATGAGGCGGTACGGCTGGCGCCTGAGAGTCTCGAAGGTAGCAATGTCAATCCCGTGGATTCGATGGTCAGCCTGATCAGCCTGGCCCGGCAGTTCGAGATGCAGATCAAGATGTTGCAGACTGCCGACAGCAATGCGGCGAAGGCGAACCAGATCCTCACGATGAACTAACCTTACTGGCACAGGACACACACGATGATTCGCTCCCTCTGGATAGCACGCACCGGCCTCGACGCACAGCAAACGAGCCTGGACGTGATTGCCAACAACCTGGCCAACGTCAGCACCAACGGCTACAAGCGTGCGCGCGCCGTGTTCGAGGATCTGCTTTACCAGACGATGCGCCAGCCCGGGGCGCAGTCGTCGCAGTCGACCGAAATCCCCAGCGGCCTGCAACTGGGTACAGGTGTCCGTCCGGTGTCGACAGCCCGGATTCAAACCCAAGGCTCGCTGCAGCAGACGGGCAACGAACTCGATGTGGCGATCGACGGCGCAGGTTTCTTGCAGGTGCTGTTGCCCGATGGAACGACCGCTTATACGCGGGACGGCTCGTTGCAGAGAAATGACCAAGGGCAACTCGTGACCTCCAGTGGCTATACGATCCAGCCGACCATCACCATCCCGGCCAACGCGACGACCGTGACCATCGCCAAGGATGGCGTGGTGAGCGTGGTGCAGGCCGGTTCGACCGGTACGACTCAGATCGGCTCGCTGCAAGTGGCCACTTTCATCAACGTCGGCGGTCTGCAGAGCATTGGCGAAAACCTCTATCTGGAAACAGCGTCGAGCGGTACCCCGACACCGAGCACACCGGGGCAGAATAGCGCCGGCGTGCTTTACCAAGGCTATGTTGAGACTTCAAACGTTAACGTGGCCGAAGAAATGGTCAGCATGATCCAGACTCAGCGGGCCTACGAACTCAATACCAAAGTGGTGTCGACATCCGACCAGATGCTCGCCAAGCTGACCCAACTTTGAGGCGTGAAGATGGCTAGAGTCCTTCTGTTGCTGGTTTCAACGGTCGTTTTGGCCGCCTGCACTACGGTGCCGCCAACAAATGTGCATCAGCCGATGACGGTTCGTCCGCAGCCACGTAACGAGGCGCTGGCCAACGGCAGCATTTATCAGTCCGGATCGTCGCGTACGCTGTTCGAGGACCGTCGCGCTCGTTACGTCGGCGATACGATGACTATCGTCATCGCCGAAACGACCTCCGCATCGACCAAGTCGAATACCAATGTCAGCAAGGCGTCCAACATCAGCGCGTCGGTTCCGACGGTCAGCGGTCTTCCGGGCAAGTCGTTCCAAGGCATTGGCCTGTCGGCAGAGACTTCGAATACCTTGGCGGGCAAGGGCGACGCGGCGGCCAATAACGTCTTCACCGGCAACATCGCGGTAACCGTGATTGAAGTCATGCCTAACGGAAACCTGCTGGTTTCCGGCGAAAAACAGGTGTCGATCGGCCATGGCACTGAATACATCAGGCTATCCGGCGTGGTGAATCCTTATTTCATCAGCACGGCCAACACGATCAGTTCGGCGAACGTGGCCGATGCACGCATCGAGTACAAGGAGAGTGGAGCCATCAGCGAGGCGCAGATCATGGGCTGGCTGGCGCGCTTCTTCCTTTCCGTCCTTCCGTTCTGATCGGGAAATGGATATCGTCATGAACAGTATATCCGGCAAATTGCTTCGCTCCCTGGCAATTCTTGCCTGTTGCACCTTGCCGTTGGGCCAAGGCCTTGCGGCCGCCGAGCGTATCAAGGACTTGGCCACGGTGCAGGGTATCCGCAACAACCAGCTGGTGGGTTATGGACTCGTCGTCGGTCTCGACGGGACAGGCGACGAGACGACGCAGACCCCCTTCACCACGCAAAGCATCATCAACATGCTGGCGCAATTGGGAACAACGCTGCCGACCACCCTCTCTTTGCAGCTGAAGAACGTTGCCGCGGTGATGGTCACGGCCAACCTGCCGGCATTTGCCAGGGTCGGCCAGCCGATCGACGTGACAGTTTCGTCGATGGGCAATGCCAAGAGTTTGCGGGGCGGCACGCTGATCATGACGCCGCTCAAGGGGGCGGACGGGCAGGTCTATGCCCAGGCGCAAGGGAACCTGATGGTCGGTGGTGCCGGGGCGTCCGGTGGCAAGAGCAAGACGGTGGTTAACCATCTTCTGGCGGGGCGCATCGTTGGCGGGGCAACCGTCGAGCGAGAAGTACCGACGTTGCTCGGCCAGGGGCCCTTCGTTCATTACGAGTTGGCAACCACGGATTTTGGCACGACGCAGCGCGTGGTCGAGGCGATCAACCGGGAAATGGGCCTCGGCACGGCGGAAGCACTCGATGGTCGTGTCGTCCGGGTCCAGGCGCCGGAGGATGCGAATGCGCGCGTGGCGTTCATGGGGCATGTCGAGAATATCGAAGTCCGACCGATGAAGATGATGGCCAAGGTGATCGTCAATCCGCGTACCGGGTCGGTGGTGATGAACCAGATGGTGACCATTGAAACCTGTGCCGTTGCCCACGGTTCGCTTTCGGTCGAGGTCAAGACGGAGCAACAGGTGAGTCAGCCCAACGCGTTCGCTGCCGGTCAGACGGTAGCGACGACAGCCGCCGACATTTCGATCAAGCAGGGCAGCGGCGCACTGATGGCGGTGAAAGCGGGAGCCAATCTGTCCGACGTCATCAAGGCCATCAATGCCCTCGGGGCGAATCCGCAGGATCTGTTGTCGATCCTGCAGGCGATGAAAGCAGCGGGGGCTTTGCGAGCGGACCTGGAAATTATCTGACGGGTCTGAAAATTGCTAGTGATCAGCTTATGAAAGCTGACGATCTCAATGCCAGACGTTTTGTCCTCGACACCAAGACCACGTCGGATCTGCGCCTGAAACTCAAACAGGATCCTCAAGCCGGGCTGAAACAGGCGGCGCAGCAGTTTGAAGGCCTGCTCCTGCAGATGATGCTCAAGAGCATGCGCGATGCGACACCGCAGAATGGTCTGATGGACAACGATCAGACTCGTTTCTTCACGTCGATTCTCGATCAACAATTGGCCCAAAACCTCTCCGCCCAAGGCAAGCTGGGGTTTGCCAAACTGATCGAACAACAGTTGGGAAAGAACCTTGTGCCGGGAAGCGGCGATGCGGTGAGTTCGTCGCTCGGCCAGTTACAGCAGACTCTGGCGGAGCGACGGGCGGCAAGTTCTGCCGCTTCGCTTGCCGGTGGGGCGGAGCGCGTGCGCAACTCATACGGCAGCGCCGTCGATGTTTCAGAGGGCGGTTCGGTGAGCGGACGCGATTTCGTCAACCGTGTCTGGCCGCATGCGGTCGACGCTGCAAAGAGCCTGGGCGTGCCGCCGCACTTTCTGGTGGCGCATTCGGCGCTGGAGAGCGGTTGGGGCAAGAGCGAAATCCGCGCGCCGGACGGATCTCCAACCTACAACGTTTTCGGAATCAAAGCCGGGCGCAGCTGGCAAGGCGCATCGGTCGAAGTCCAGACGACCGAGTATGTCGATGGCGTCGCGCAAACGACGCGCGAGAAGTTCCGTGTCTATGGCTCCTATGGGGAAGCCTTCCAGGACTACGCGAACCTGCTGCGCGGCAGTCCCCGTTTCTCAGGTGTGCTTGGGCAGCAGGATGGCACGCGGTTTGCGAATTCCCTGCAACAGTCCGGCTATGCCACCGACCCGCTCTACGCCGACAAACTCGGCAGGATCATCGGTGGCACGACGCTGCGGCAGGCGTTGGTTGGTTGATTGAGACCCCTAAATAAACCGGCCCCGATGCCGTAACTTGTAGGGAAGAGGAGAGTGTTCCATGGGTTCAGGAATTTTCAGCATCGGCGCCTCGGCGTTGCAGAACGCGCAATTGGGGCTGGCGACGACGTCACACAATATTTCCAATGCCAGCACGGCGGGGTACAACCGTCAACGTATCGTTCAGGTGGCGAATGCCGCTACGCTGACCGGTTCCGGTTATGTTGGCCGCGGGGCGCATGTATCGAACATCGAGCGCATCTACAGCAGCTATCTGGTCGCGCAGGTCAACGTGGCGCAGTCCTCGGTAAGCAAGCTTGAATCCTATTCGACGGCGATCAGCCAGCTCAGCAGTGTGCTTCTTGACGACAGCGCCGGGTTGTCTTCTGCCCTGGAGGGATTCTTCACCGGCGTGCAGCAAGTCAATTCCGCCCCCTCGTCGTTGACGACCCGACAGACCATGGTCTCAGCGGCGAATACGCTTACAGCGCGATTCCAGAGCCTGAGCTCGTTGGTCAGTTCGCAGTACCAGAGCATCAACGGACAGGTCCAAGGCTACGTCAATTCGATCAACTCGTACTCGGAACAGATCGCGACGCTGAACAAGCAGATCATCGTCGCCGAATCATCGAGCAATCAGATACCCAACGATCTTTATGATCAGCGTGACCAGCTGGTTGCCGAACTCAACAAACTGATCGGAGTAAAGACCACAACCAACAGCAACGGCTCGTACAACGTCTTTTTCGGCAATGGGCAGCAACTGGTCGTGGGTACCAAGGTTTCCTCGCTGGCTGCTATTGCCTCGTCGGACGATCCGAGCCGCCTGACCGTCGGTATCGTCAATCCCTCTGCAACCGTCGAGCTGCCGGAATCGGTGATTACTGGAGGCAGCCTTGGCGGCATTCTCCAATACCGTTCGGAAACCCTGGACACGGTGGCAAATGAACTCGGGCGCACGGCCGCGTCGCTGGCGCTCACCTTCAACGCGCAGCATGCGCTGGGGCAGGATCTGCTCGGCAACATCAAAGACGATTCGTCTTTCGTCGCCGATTTCTTCAAAGTAACTACCCCGACGGTGATCGCCAACACGAACAATCCTCTCGGGTCGGCCGAAGTGACGGCGGAGTTTTCGCCGGCGTCGTACAGTTCGGACGGAACCTTCTACACGAACCTTACGACGAGCGACTACCGCCTGACCTCCGACGGAAGTAGCCTGACGCTGACGCGTCTTTCCGACAACGTCAGCTGGAGCGCGGCGGACATACCCGCCCTGAATACGGCGATCGAAACGAGTTCGCAAGGATCTCAGGGCTTCACGCTCTCGTCGACGGGTACTTTCCCGGCGGGGTCGAGCTATCTGATCCAGCCGACCCGATTGGCGGCGCAAAGTGTTGAGGTGAATTCCGCAATTGCCGCCGATGTTCGCCAGATTGCAGTCGCCGCGCCGATTCGTGCCTCGGTCGGAACGTCGAATACCGGGACGGCGACGATTACGGCTGGGAGCGTTGTGCCAGGCTACTCCGCGCCGGCATCCGGATCGCCGGTGACGCTTACCTACAGCAGCAGTAACGGCGGCGAACTGACCGGTTTTTCATCGTATCCGGTGACTGTCACGGCCAATGGGGTAACGTCCACGATCAATTCCGGCGCGGTTCCTTATACCACCGGTGCGACGATCTCGTTCGCCGGAATGAGTTTTACGATCAGCGGCACGCCGAAAAACGGAGATACGTTCGTCATCGCGAAGAACACGAATGGCGTGTCGGACAACCGCAATTCACTGTTGCTCGCGCAGCTCCAGAGCGCGAAGACGATGGCCGGCAACACGGCGAGCTATTCGACCATCTATGCGCAATTGGTGAGCAGCGTCGGCAACAAGGGCGGCGAAGTGCAGACGATCCTTACCGCGCAGACGACGTTCCTCTCTGAAGCACAGAGCGCACGCGATTCCGTCTCGGGAGTCAACCTCGATGAGGAAGCGATCAAGCTGCTCGAATATCAACAGTCGTATCAGGCGGCGGCGAAGATGCTGGAGATCGCTTCCAAGCTCTTCGATTCGCTTCTCTCGATCGGTTAAGGACGGCGGGTAAAGTCATGCGGATCAGTACGAGTCAAATCTTTCAGTCTGGATCACGGGGCCTCCTTGATGGGCAGGCGTCGCTTTACAAGATTCAGAATCAGCTGTCTACCGGCAAGCGCTTTCTCTCGGCACAGGACGATCCCGTGGCTGCTGCCCAGGTCGTGCTCGTCAAGCAATCGCTGGCGGTCAATACGCAATATGCTGACAACCAGTCGAATGCCACCTCGCAGTTATCTCTCGAAGAAGACAAACTCAAGTCCATTGCCGAGAGTATCGAATTCATCATCGAACAGGTCCAGAACGGCAGCAACTCGACGTATTCGGATAGCGAGCGCGGATTCATCGCGCAGAGCTTGCAGAGCCAGTTCAATCTGCTGCTGGGCTGGGCGAACAGTTCGGACGCCAGTGGCTACTACCTGTTCTCCGGGTATCAGGGCAACACACAGCCATTCCAGCAGCAAGCCGACGGCACGGTGAACTACGTCGGTGACGACGGCCAGCGTCTGCTGCAGATCGGGCCGTCGCAGCAGATTTCGGTCAGCGACTCCGGGCGGAACATCTTCGTGAATAATCGCACCGGAAACGGCACCTTCACATTGAGCCCCTGGATCTCCAATACGGGAACGGGCGTGATCGGAACCGGATCCGTGCTGGATCCGTCAGCCTGGACCGGCGACAACTATCAGATTGCCTTCACGTCGGCGACGAACTATACGATCACCGACATGACGACGGGAACCCTCGTCGGAAACTACGCCTACAGTTCGGGGAGTTCGATTACCGGAATCCCCGGAGCTTCATTCTCGATTTCCGGAACGCCGGACGCGGGCGACGCGTTTACGGTTGCCCCAAGTACGAATCAGAGCGTCTTTGATACGCTGCAGAATCTTATCTCGGCCTTTTCCGCGACTACGTCGGGCAATGCTGCGGCATTGGCGGCGTTGAAGAACAAGATCAACGAAGGGACGGCGAATCTCAATGCAGTACTCGATAATGTGCTGGGTGTCCAGGCGTCCGTTGGCTCGCGCATGAACGAGGTCAGTTCCCTGTCAAGCACCTCGGAGGCACTGGATACGCACTATCAGGAGCAACTCTCGAAACTCCAGGATGTCGATTATGTCGAAGCAATTTCGGCTTTTACTCAACAGAAGATGCAACTCGAAGCGGCCCAGAGTTCATTCGCCAAGATCAGCGGATTGAGCCTGTTCAACTATCTTTGATGAAAACACGGTTTTTTCTGTCGGTCGCCGTTCTCGCCCTTAGCATCGCTGCCTGCACGACGGTCGACTCTGTGCAGCAATCGGGTGAAATCGTCTCCCGGCCGGGAGTTGATGTCACGCCGGATATTGCTGTAAGCGCGGAGACCCAGGCCGTCGCCGCCGGGCTGCTGATCTGGGGGCACCCTGTCAGTGCGTTTGGTTTGCCAGGCGAGGTCTTCAACCCGCGAAACAGTGCGCTCCTTTACATCATCTATGATCCGCTCGCGCCAAATTGGACGATCAAGGAGCAAGCACTCAATGCGGAGATGTATCATCTTTCGTTGCGCGCCAAGCATTTTCGCGTCGGCGGTGATGGCGAGGCAATCCAGATCCTAAAACGGCGGGCCTTGCAACTCCAGCGGGAGAAGGGGTTTTCCGGATACCGCCTGCTCGATTATTCCGAAGGTGTGGAATCCAGCACGCCCTTTACCTATCGCGTTTCCGAAGGGACCGTTCAGCTGGTGAATAGCCGGTGACAAATCAGCTCAGGACGAAGTTTCCGAGCATCAACCGCAACCCCGTTTCGAAAAACTGCATCAGCGGTTGAATCAGATACGGCAGGCTGATATACAGCGCGGCAAAGCCCAGCGCGATCGTGATCGGGAAGCCGATGACGATGAGGTTGAGCTGTGGTGCCACGCGGCCCAGGACTCCGAGTGCGGTATTCGTGATGAGCAGGGCGACGATTATCGGTAGAGCGATCAGCAATCCCGCCGAGAACACAATCGCCGCCGCATTTGCCAGGTTTGCCCAGGATGCGCTGCCGGGCAGAACGCCTATCGGCAGCGCGCGAAAACTCTGCGCCAGCGTTGATAGCACCATCAAGTGTCCATCGATGGCCAGAAACATGAGCAGGGCGAGAATGCCGATCAATTCCGAGACAACCGGCGTCTGCGATGTGCTCGCCGGATCGTAGCTGGTGGCAAATCCGAGGCCCATCTGCATGCTGAATACCGTGCCCGCCATGTCGACGGCGCTGAATACAAGGCGCAGTGAAAATCCCATGGCATAGCCGATCAGCATTTGCTCCGCCAAGACCAGAAGTCCCGCACCCGACGCTGGTTCGATCGTCGGCAGTCGGTCGAGTCCCGGGGCGATGACCATGGTGATGGCCAGTCCGAGGACCAGCCGCACGAGCATGGGCAGGCTGGCATTGTTGAATGGCGGGGCAGCGTAAAGCAGGGCAAGAATGCGCGTCAGAGGGAAGATGAACGCAGCGATCATGGCGTTCAGTTCGGCTGACGTGACGGTGATCATTCCCTGTCAGCCAATCAGTTGCGGGATTCTTTCGAACAGCTGCCGGATATAGTCGACGATCATCTGCAACATCCACGGGCCGGCCAGGATCAGGATCAGAAATATCCCGACCAGCTTCGGGATGAACGACAGCGTGGCTTCGTTGATCTGCGTGGCGGCTTGAAAGATGCTGATGATGAGGCCTATCACCAGCGCCGAAAGGAGCAGTGGGGCAGACAAAAGCAGGGCGACTTCGATAGCCTGTCGACCAAGATACATCACGGTTTCAGGCGTCATGTCGCAAAACTCATCACGAGGGAACCGAGCATCAGGTGCCATCCGTCGACCAGAACAAAAAGCATCAGTTTGAATGGCAACGATACCATCACCGGCGACATCATCATCATGCCCATCGACATCAGGACGCTGGCCACCACCATGTCGATGATCAGGAACGGGATGAAGATGATGAATCCGATCTGGAATGCGGTCTTCAACTCGCTGGTGACGAATGCTGGAATGAGGACGCGCATCGGGACATCATCGGGCGATTCCAGCTTCGGGGTATTTCCCAGTCGCGCAAAAAGGCCGATATCCGTTTCCCGGGTTTGCTTAAGCATGAACGCCTTCAATGGAACGGCCCCGCGATCGACTGCCTGGACGAAAGTGATCTTGTTGTCCGATAGCGGGAGGTAGGCGTCGACGTATATTTTTTCCAGCACCGGCGACATGATGAAGAAAGTCAGGAATAGCGAGAGTCCCACAATGACCTGGTTAGGCGGTGAGGTCTGCGTTCCCAGGGCATGCCGAAGAATGGACAGGACGATGATAATGCGGGTGAAACCGGTCATCATCAGCAGACCCGCCGGAATGAACGTCAGCGCGGTAAGCGTGATCAGCGTCTGGATGGACAGCGTATAGGTCTGGCTTCCGCCGGCACCGGGCGTACTGGTGAGCGCCGGCAGGCCTCCGGTTTGCGCCAACGCGACAAAGGGAGTAGCCAAGAGCAGCAGGAGCAGCCAGCGAGCGCTAGGAGTTTTCATGCGTTCGCTCTGTCATCTGCTTGAGCCAGTGGCCAAACCGGTTGTCCGTGTCCTTGGTCGGAGGCAATTCCCCCTTGGGGAGCGTATGCAGGGTCTTGATCTGTCCGGGAACGATGCCGACGACGATCCACGTGTCGCCGACTTCAAGGAGGACGATGCGCTCGCGGGGACTGATCATCAGTCCTCCGACAATGCGCAATGGGCCGGTGATTCCGAAGGTCTTGCCGCCGTTGAGTCGGCGCAACAGGAAAGCACCGAGGAAAAGCAGGCTGACGATCAGTGCCAGAGCGAGCAGCATTTGCAGTATCGCGCTTCCAGGGATTCCCGGCGTGTCGGGGACGGCCGGTGATTGCGCCGATGCGGCTACCGGCATCCATGCGGCAAGGAATGCCGGCAACAAGGCCGCATATCTATAGCGGTAACGGGAATCGGAGCGAGGGGTCACTTGGCGGACAGGGAATGGAATCTGCCCGCTATCTTAATCGAAGCGGCGGGACGGGGGAATCTTGTTGTCGGCCGCGAACGTCAGCGGCCGATTTTACGCATGCGTTCGGAGGGCGTAATGATGTCCGTGAGACGAATGCCGAACTTGTCATTGACCACGACGACTTCGCCTTGGGCAATCAGCGTTCCATTGACGTAGACGCTCATGGGCTCGCCGGCCATGGCGTCGAGCTCGACAACCGATCCGTGGGCAAGTTGCAGGAGATTCTTGATGGTGATCTTCGTGCGGCCAAGCTCGACGGCGATCTGGACCGGGATGTCGAGGATCATGTCCAGTTCGTTCATCATCGAAGCCTTGCCGGCGGTTTCCCCGAACGACGGAAATATCTGCGCCGACTGCGCTTGCGGAGCGGATGACTCGGCAAGCGCCTGCTCGGCCATGGCGGCAGCCCAATCATCTTCCATGTTGGGTTCGGTATCGGATTTGGGGTTGTTGCCAGTTCCGTCGACCATGTGTTAACTCCTTGGTGGCGCCGTTTCGTCGACGTCGGGGGAAATGAATTTCTCGATCTTCAGCGCGTACTGCCCTCCTTGCTGGCCATAAGTGCCTTCCAACAAGGGGATGTCATCGACGCTGGCGGTGATCTTTTCTGGAATGTTGATCGGGATGATGTCCCCGGCTTTGAGCTTGAGAATTTCCCCGAGCGAAATGGTTGTCGTCGCCAGATTGGCGGCTATTTCCACCTCTGCATCCTTGAGTTGCTTGCGCAGCATCAGGATCCAGCGTTGGTCGGTGGACAACTGGTCGCTTTGCATTGCGCTGTAGAGCAGGTCGCGGATCGGTTCGACCATCGAATACGGGAAGCAGATGTGCATATCGGCAGCTGTCCCGCCGAATTCGAGGGAGAAGGTCGTCGAGATGACGATTTCCGAGGGCGTGGCAATATTGGCGAATTGCGAATTCATCTCGGAACGGATGTACTCGAACGAGATGTCGTAAACCGGCTTCCATGAGCGTGCGTATTCCGCGAATACCACATTGAGCATTCCCTGGATGATCCGCTGCTCGGTTCCCGTGAAATCTCGTCCCTCGACGCGGGTATGGAAACGGCCGTCGCCTCCGAACATGTTGTCCACGACGAGGAATACGAGGTTCGGGTCGAAGACGAAAAGCGAAGTCCCCCGCAATGGTTTTGCCGCAACGAGATTAAGGTTCGTCGGTACGACGAGATTGCGGATGAACTCGCTGTATTTCTGTACCCTGATGGGGCCGACGGAGATTTCCGTCGTGCGGTGCATGTAGTTGAACAGCCCGATGCGCAGGTAGCGGGCGAAGCGCTCGTTGATAAGTTCGAGCGTCGGCATCCGTCCGCGAACGATCCGTTCCTGCGTTCCGAGATTGTACGAGCGGACGCCGCCAGCGCCATCATCGGTTGATTCCGGCTCGTCTGATTCTCCGGTAACGCCCTTGAGTAGTGCGTCTACCTCGTCCTGGGAGAGAAAATCGGTGGCCATGTCAGTTACTGGATGATGAAGGAGGTGAAAAGCACTTCCTTGACCGGTTCTTCCCCGCCTTTAGTGCCGGCGCTGAGCACCGCATTCATCTGGTCGCGGATCTCGCCGGCCAGCTTTTCCTTGCCTTCCTTGGTGAGCAACTCAGACGCCTTTTTTCCGGAAAGCAGCATCATCACGTTATTGCGGATCTTCGGGGTGAACGTCTTGATCCTGTCTCCGCTCGCGATATCGGCAACCTCCACGGAAAGAATGAGCTGCAGGAATTGATCCCCCGATTCGGGGACGAGGTTGACTGTAAAAGCGTCAAGCGCCACATACACGGGCAGCGCTTCCTTGCCCTTTTTCTTGCTGGTCTTGGCGCTCTCGGTCACGGCTTCAGCATCGTCACCTTCTTCGGGGTTATGCTTCTTCATCAGGAAGAATGCGGCTGTTCCCCCCAGAGCGAGCACTACCACGAGCGCCGCGGCAACGATGATCAGCAGCTTCTTGCTTTTTCTGGGCGGAGCGACGTCCGCGGCGGGTGTTTCAGGCTTGGCTTCCTTGGCCATCTTCGAGACCTCACTCTTATTGTCTGGTTCCCTGTTGTTTCCGGCGAGCTATCCGCGCGCGTCGTCGATCAGGCGAAAATATCGACCAGGCCACGTCCTTGCCCTGTCACGACCAGCCCTGGCGTCCAGGCCGCCGGCGCGTCAGGTGCAAGTATAGCGTTATCGTTGGCCAAGCGGGATGCGCTGCCGGATCCGTTGTCCTGTCCGGATGCCTGTTGGCGGAACGATTCGGCGCTTACGTTCGCCTGGCCCAGGTCGATACCGACGCCGGCCAGCATTTCCCTCAGCCTCGGCAACGCGGCTTCAATGGTTTCCCTCACCTCGGCATTCGTCGAGACGAAGGTCGCGGTGGCGGACGATGTGCCATTGTCGATCTTCAGCGATATCTCGATGCTCCCCATCTGCGGGGGCGTCAGCGTGAGTTCTGCCGCCTGCTTGTGGCTGGTCGCGAGCCATACAACTTTCTGTGCGAAATCGTTGTTCCAGTCGCGATCACGCACAGGCGTCGGGACAACGAGAGGCGCGCCGTCCTGGCGAATGGCATGAGCACCGGCTTGAACGACTGGGACGGAAGATTGTGCCTCGTTCGTGCCGGCAGTTTGTATTTCTGGCGCCTTCGGGCTGGTCGAGGCCATGTTCTCGCTTGAAGCGGCGGGTGCGGGCGCGGCAAATTTTGCCGCCTTCTGCTCGTATGCCGGGGGCGTTGTTTCCGGCGTTGTGGGCGACGTAATTTCAGGAGCCTCCTGCCGCGAAACATCGGCAGGATTTGCGATTGGTGCGGCGCTCGGTGCGCTCGTCCCGTTTGTGAGCGGTGCGGCCCCACCAGCTTGCGGAAGTGCGGCAGTTGCGTCATTCCTCTGCTCCACTGGCGCTTGAGACAAGGCCGCGAGTAATGCCAAGGGGGCGTTCGGGTCGGTGCCTTCGCTGGGTTCTTCATTGCCCTCGGGTTTGTTCTCCAACGATTCCAGCGTGGCGACCTCAGAATTTGCGCCGGAAATGCCTGGAGCGGCCTGGGACAGTTGTCCAAGCAGCATGCTTGCGAAATCGTCGCCTGCCCCGTCGCCTTCGGCGGGAACGCCGGCCTCCGGGACAGAAGCTTGGTTAATCTTTGGCGGTGCCGATACGATGGTGATGGGCATGGACTATTCCTGAAAGCGAAATGCGTGTGGCTATCAGCAATATCTGTGCCAAAAATCGGTTCTCAATCCAGGGGTCAGATCGCCTTGTCGTCTTTCTTGCGAGCGGCAAATTCGTCCTGGACTTTTTGCTCTTTCTTCAGTTCCCGCGCATTTTCGCTGGAGAAATGTCGCTCGGATAGCGTGTCGAAGGCCTGCAGCTTTTTCTTCTGTTGCTGCCATTGCACCTGGCCAGCAGCAGTATTCCTGACCTGGGTGGCGACTGTCTTCCGCTGGACGTCGATGGCCTCGTCGAGACGATTGAGAAATTGCTGGAAGTTGTGCCATTCGCGCTGAGTCAGCCCTTTCTGGGCCGATTCACGAAAGCGGGTGGCGTATTCGTCGCGATACCGTTGCAGCATTTCCAGCTTGGCCTTGGCGTCCTTTTCGTTGGCGATCAGGCGGGCCAGATTGCGTGTTGCCTCGTCGGTGCGAATTTGCATGAGATCGAGAACGGTCTGCAAGGCAAATGGTTTGGTCATGATCAGCGTCTGGCACCGAACAGGCCGTCGAGCTGATCGAGGCTGCTGTCGAAATCGGCCCTTTCGGCGAGCGGCTGCTGCAGGAATCGTTCAAAGGACGGATAGAAGTTGATGGCCTGGTCCAACAGCGGGTCCGAGCCGGCCGCGTAGGCACCGACGCTGATCAAGTCGCGCGAACGTTGATAGCGCGAATACAGCTGCTTGAACTGCCGGATCTTCTCGAAATGTTCTGGCTGGATGAGGTTGACCATGGCGCGCGAGATCGACTGTTCGATATCGATCGCCGGATAGTGCCCCGCGTCTGCAAGCAGCCGCGAAAGAACGATATGCCCGTCGAGGATGGCGCGCGCAGCGTCGGCTATCGGGTCCTGCTGGTCGTCCCCTTCGGTGAGAACGGTATAGAACGCCGTGATCGAGCCGCCGCCGTCGGCTCCGTTACCGGCGCGTTCCACGAGTTGCGGTAGACGGGCGAAGACTGAAGGCGGATAACCGCGCGTAACCGGAGGTTCGCCGATGGCCAGGGCTATCTCACGCTGCGCCATGGCGTAGCGGGTCAGCGAATCCATGATCAGCAGGACGTGGCGGCCCTGGTCGCGGAAGTGCTCGGCGATCGACGTGGCGTAGGCGGCACCCTGCATGCGCATGAGCGGGCTGACGTCGGCCGGGGCGGCAACCACGACCGAACGGTGCAAACCTTCTTCACCCAGAATCTGCTCGATGAACTCCTTCACCTCGCGGCCGCGTTCGCCGATCAATCCGACGACGATCACCTCGGCCTCGGTGTAGCGAGCCATCATGCCGAGCAGAACACTCTTGCCGACCCCCGAACCTGCGAACAGGCCCATGCGCTGGCCGCGACCTACCGTGAGCAAGGCGTTGATGCAACGGACGCCGACGTCGAGGAAGTGATCGATCGGAGCCCGCGACATGGGATTCACCGGGCGTCCCTGCAACGGCCTGAGAGTGTCCGTAAACAACGGTCCGAGCCGGTCGAGCGGGCGGCCTGCGCCGTCAATGACTCTTCCCAGCAGTGAGTCTCCCACAGGCAGCAGCTTGGCCCGGTCAACGGCGCGTCTTCTGGCCGGAACAGGCTGCCCGACCTTGGGTCGAATCGCCGGGGTCTCCAGCGCCACGACCCGCGCGCCAGGGGACAGTCCATAGACATCCTCCGAGGGCATGAGAAACAGCCTTTCGCCGTTGAACCCGACGACTTCCGCTTCAATCGGCGAGCCGCCGACGGGAATGATCCGGCATGAACTACCGAGCGGCAATTTGAGGCCAGACGCTTCCATGACTAGTCCGTTGATGCGCGTCAGGTGACCGCTGGGCAGCAGCGGAGATGCTTGGGCGGCGGCCTCGCGGCAGTTGTCCAGAAAGGTGTTCCAGGCTCCAAGATGCTGGTTTTGTACGTTTTCGTTCATGGCGCGAAGCGGATCACGGCTTGTCGTTCAGCCATTCCTGGCTGACGCCGATGGCCTCAATGACACGTTTCCAGCGTGTCTCCAGCGTTGCGTCCACTTCGCTGGCACCCAGTTCGACGCGGCAGCCGCCACGGGTAATGGCGGGATCCTCGATGATCCGCCAATTATTGTGCGCCAGATGCTCACCCATATGTGCGCGAACCAGTGCCGCATCCTCGGGGTGGGCGAGCAGCGCCGGATGGCCCATATTGGGATGCAGTGCGGCGACGGCTTCACGGACGACCGGCAGCAGCAGTTCAGGCTTGATACGCAAACTCTGCCGGACCACCTGATTGGCCACTTCGATCGAGGTGGCCAGCAACTGGTCGGCGATGTGCTGGTCAAGATCATTGACCGCTTGCTGCAGGCTGTCTAGAACGGAAAGAATCTGCGCGACGACAGTCCGGGCATCGGCGATACCTTCGGCATAACCGGTCGCATAGCCCTGCTCTTGGGCCTCGTTGTGCATGCGTTCGATGTCTGCCGCCGTGGGCAGAACTACTGGCGGTTCCGGCGGCGTTTCGGCCTGGCGTTTTTCCGCTTCTGCAGCCTCGGCGGCGGTCTGTTCTGCCTCGTCGAACGCTGCCAGTTCCCAGCGCTGATAGGCAGTGAGTTTTTCCTTGGGAATGAAGCCGCTCATGGCCGCGATATCATCAGATCATTTCCTCGCCGCCGGCACCGCCGAGCACGATCTGGCCTTCGTCGGCCAGGCGGCGGACGATCTTGAGGATTTCCTTCTGCTCGCTTTCCACTTCCGAAATGCGTACCGGGCCGCGCGATTCGAGGTCTTCGCGCAGCATTTCCGCGGCGCGCTGGGACATATTCTTGAAGATTTTCTCGCGCAGGGGTTCGGACGCGCCTTTCATGGCCAGGATCAGTGAGTCCGACTGGATTTCGCGCAGCAGAAGCTGGATGGCGCGGTCGTCGAGATCGAGCAGGTTTTCGAAGACGAACATTTCGTCGAGGATTTTCTGTGCCAGGTCCGGGTCATATTCGCGGATCGAGTCGACGACCGTCGTCTCGTTGGCCGTTCCCATGAAGTTGAGGATTTCGGCGACTGCGCGGACGCCGCCCATGGCCGACTTCTTGATGTTGGCGGATCCGGACAGCAGGCGCAGCATGACGTCGTTAAGTTCCTTGAGGGCTTCCGGCTGGATGCCTTCAAGAGTGGCGATGCGCAGGACGACGTCGTTGCGCAGACGTTCCGTGAAGTGATTCAGGATGTCGCTGGCGTGGTCTTTTTCGAGGTGCACGAGGATGGTCGCGATAATCTGCGGGTGCTCGTTGCGGATGAGGTCGGCGACGGTCGGCGCATCCAGCCACTTGAGTCCCTCGATGCCGTTGGTGTCGCCGCCCTGGAGGATGCGCGAAATGAGGTTGGCGGCCTTGTCATCGCCGAGCGCCTTGGTCAGTACCGTACGGACATAGGCTTCCGTATCGACGTGCACCGCGGCGGATTCGTTGGCAGTCTTCTGGAAGTCGGCCAGCACCTGTTCCACTTTGCTGCGCGGCACCGTCTTCAGGGCGGCCATGGCGTGGCCGAGTTTTTGCACTTCCTTCGGGCCGAGATGCTTTAGGACTTCCGACGCGTAGTCCTCGCCGAGCGCAATCAGCAGGATTGCGCTTCTCTCGATTCCATCGTCAGCCGGCATTGGAACCCGTCCAGTCCTTGATGATGTTGGCCACTACCTTGGGATCCTGCTGCGCGAGTTCACGCGCTTGTCCCAATTTCTGTTCGAGTGCCTGCGCGCCGGAAGGTTGCCGAGAACCTTCGTCGTCCTCGTCAACGATATTGATGTTCTTCCCGAGATGGCGTTGAGGCGCGACCGGAGGGGGCTGGAGCATCGTTTTGACCAGAGGTACGATCACCTTGAGCATCAGGTAGGCGATGATGGCGGCGATTGCCCCGTACTTGAACAATTCCTTGGCCAGTGCCAGGATTTCCGGGTCCTTCCACACCGGGATATCCAGCGCCGACTTTTCGATCGAGGTAAACGGTGCGTTGGCAACCGATACGGAATCCCCGCGCTCCCGGTTGAAACCCAATGCTTCACGGACAAGGTCGTTGATCTGCTTCAGCTCCTGATCGGCGAGCGGCTTGACCGCGCCCTTGGCATCCTTGCGGTGGTTGACCACCACGGCCGCCGACAGGCGCTTGATGGTGCCGACCGACTGCTTGGTGTGGCGGATGGTCCGGTCAAGTTCGTAGTTGATTGTCGAATCCTTGCGCGTATTGATCGGCTGACCGACGTTGGATATCTGGGCCTGGACGCCTGCGGCGTTAATCTGGCCGGGTACCGGGGGCTGCTGTCCTGTTGCCGGGGTTCCGGCGCCCGGGACGGCAGGCTGTGTCAACGGGGCGGTTGCCGGAACCGGCGGCTGATTGGATAGCGCTCCCGGAACGCCCTGTGCCGACGGCATCGTGCTCGCCGATTCGCTGGTCTGCTGACTGCGGATACTGATTTCCGGCGGCGTGCTGTTCGGTCGGTGTGTTTCCGCTGTCTGCTCGCTCTGGGAAAAATCAACGTCGGCGGCGACCTGGACGCGGTAATTTCCGCGACCGAGGATCGGCGAAAGGATGTCTTCCACCCGCTTGATGGCATTCGCCTCGATTTCCTGGATATATCGGATTTGAACCGGATCGAGTCCTGCGTCCAGGAGCTTGCTCTTCAGTTGCGAGAGCATCGCGCCAGTCTGGTCGATGAGCGTGACGCTCGCTGGCGCCAGATTGGGAACGCTGGCGGCGATGAGGTTCTGGATGCCGGCAATCTGTGCCGGGTCGAGCGAACGGCCCGCGTACAGGTTGAGCAGTACCGAGGCCGAGGGCTTGAGTTCCTCGCGTACGAAGACGGTGGGCTTGGGGATGGCCAGGTGGACGCGGGCCGCCTGCACCGCGCCAATCGATTGGATAGTGCGCGACAATTCGCCTTCCAGGCCACGTTGGTAATTGACCTGCTCGGCGAACTGGCTGACGCCGAATTTCTGGTTTTCCATCAGCTCGAACCCGACGCCGCCGCCCTTGGGCAGGCCTTGCGACGCCAGTCGCAGGCGCACCTCATGGACCTTGCTACCGGGAATCAGGATGGCGCCGCCGCTCTCGTTGAACCTGTACGGAATGTTCATCTGGTCGAGCGCGGCAATGATGGAGCCGCCGTCGCGTTCCGAGATGTTCGAGAACAGGATGCGGTAATCAGCCTGCTTGAGCCACGTGCTGCTGGCGACGATCAGCGCAATTACCGCGGCGACCGCAACCATCAGCAGGATCTTCTGCTGACCGCTCAATTGCCCGAGGGCGTAGCGCAGCCTATCCAGCGGATTGTCTGTGCCTGCCGTGGTGCTGGTGTCTGTTCCGGTTGCCGCCATGCTTGCTATACGTTAACTCTGCGGGGTGAACTCTGAGATTAATCAAGCAAAAAGCGATATTTGCTGAGAATTATCTTACTATTGTATCTGTTTACTGCACGGGATTTTTCATCGAATGGGCGACGCGCCGCAAATACCGGCACCCGAATTGAAGGCTCAGGAACTGCAGCGCGCCTTCGATGTTTTCAATCAGGTTTCCCAGGAACTGACCCAGGCCTACGAGGCGTTGCAGGGGCGGGTGGAGTCGTTGA
The DNA here is from genome assembly GCA_002304785.1 of Candidatus Accumulibacter sp. UBA704. GTDB lineage: Bacteria > Pseudomonadota > Gammaproteobacteria > Burkholderiales > Rhodocyclaceae > Propionivibrio. The sequence goes on from DBMG01000013.1 coordinate 77,989, forward strand.
CGGCGGAACTGGCGGTGGCCAACGGCGAATTGCGGCGCCAATACCAGGAAAAAGAAGCGCTGTCCGAGCGCCTGTCCCTGTTGCTCAACGCCCTGCCTGCCGGAGTGGTCGTGCTCGACAGCGTGTCGACGGTCAGCGAAGCCAATCCCGCGGCGAGGAAAATGCTAGGGGATTCGATTGTCGGCAGCGACTGGTCGGTGTTGGCCGGCAACCGGCTGTTCGCCACCGATGCCCCGGAAGAATGGCAGCTTGACGGGCAGCGTCTGTCGATTGCCGAAAGTCCGCTAGATTCGGCGGGCGGGCGTATCCTGCTGATTCACGACATTACGGCGGCGCATGAACTCAAGGCCAACCTCGAGCGCAATCAGCGGCTGGCGGCCATGGGTGAGATGGCAGCCTCTTTGGCGCACCAGTTGCGGACGCCGCTGGCTACGGCGCTCCTGTATAGCGCCAATCTGGCGCAACCGGAACTATCGGATACGGCGCGGGCGCGATTTGCCGGCAAGGCGGCGGAGCAATTGAAGCGGCTTGAACGGCTGATCCAGGATGTTCTGCTTTTCACGCGAGGAGAGAGCATCGGCCGCGATGTCATCCCGGTGGTTTCTTTGATAGCCGACGCGGTTCAGACCGTGGATCCGTTGTGCCGCGAAAAAGGGGTGGAGTTGCTGGTCGCGCCGGTGGTTGGCAATCCTATAATCATGGGCAGCCGAAAGGCATTGGGCGGTGCGCTTCTGAATCTGCTGGAGAATGCCTTGCAAGCATGTGAAAGCGTCAACGCGAGCGTTCGGGAAATCCGACTGTCTGCGAAAGTGTGCGGCGGATATGTCCAGATCGGTGTGCGTGATACCGGCGCAGGAATCGCGCCGGAAACCCAGACCCGCATCTTCGAGCCCTTTTTCACGACGCGGGGACAAGGCACGGGGTTGGGGTTGGCGATTGCGCTTGGCGTGGCACGGGCTCATGGCGGGTCGATCGAGGTCAGCTCGAAACCGGGTGAAGGTTCGGAATTCGTCATGCTGCTACCGGTCGGAGCCTCGGATCAACGGGGGAACAGATGACTAAACGGACAATAACGGGAGAATGATGGCTCAGGGACTGCCGGTTCTGGTTGTCGAAGACGACCCCAATCTGCGCGAAGCGGTGTGCGACACGCTCGAACTTGCCGGCCAGGCGGTAGTGTCGGCGCCGGGCGGCGAGGAAGCATTACGCCTGCTTGACGGGCAACCCGTGTCACTGGTGGTGAGCGACGTGCGCATGATGCCCATGGACGGAATTACCTTGCTGAAGGAGATCCGGAATCGCCACGTGCATCTGCCGGTGGTGCTGATGACCGCCTACGCCGACGTGGATCGGGCTGTGGAAGCCATGCGTTCGGGGGCGTGCGACTTCCTGCTCAAACCGTTCGAGCCCAAGGCGCTGCTTGAGCATGTCACCCGCTACCGCTTGCCCGAGTCAATGGACGATGATCGCGTGGTGGCCTGCGATCCGGCCAGCCGCAACCTGTTTGCCTTGGCGGCGCGTGTGGCGCAGACGGATACGACAGTCCTGCTGACCGGAGAGAGCGGTGTCGGCAAGGAGATTGTTGCCCGATACATCCATAACCATTCTGCGCGGCGTAACGGCCCTTTCGTGGCCATCAACTGCGCGGCGATTCCCGATAGCCTGCTGGAGGCCACGCTGTTTGGTTACGAAAAAGGCGCGTTCACGGGCGCGCAACAGGCGCAGGCGGGTAAGTTTGAACAGGCGCAGAACGGAACGCTCCTGCTCGACGAGGTGACCGAGATGCCGCTCGGATTGCAGGCCAAGCTGCTGCGCGTGTTGCAGGAACGCGAGGTGGAACGGGTCGGGGGCAAGAAGCCGGTAGCTCTTGATATCCGGCTGATTGCCACGTCCAACCGGGACATGGCCGAGGCCGTGGCCAAAGGCGTGTTGCGCGAGGATGTGTATTACCGTCTCAACGTTTTTCCCTTGCTGATTCCCGCCTTGCGCCAGCGGCCCGACGACATCGTTCCGCTGGCAACGCATTTTTTGGCCGAGCACGGCGGTCGTTCCGGCCGGAGTGGCTTACGCCTGGCGCCTTCGGCAGAGGAGGCCTTGCGCCGGCATTCCTGGCCTGGCAACGTACGCGAACTGGAGAACGTGATGCAGCGCGCGGTCATCTTCGCCGCCGGCGATACGGTCGAGGCGGATGCCTTGCACCTGATGGTTCCGCCAATTGTCAAGGCGCCGCAGGCAATCGTTGCTCCTGCGGCAATGCCGGAAGCGGGAAGCCAGCCTTCGGAAATATCGCGGACCGACAACATGCGCGACCTGGAACGCGAGCATATACTGGAGACTCTCGCGGCGGTAGGCGGATCGCGAAAGCTTGCGGGCGAGCGTCTCGGCATGTCGGAACGAACCTTGCGGCATAAACTCAAACAATACCGGGAAGCCGGATTGTTCAAAGAGTGATAGTCGCTTGGGCTGGCGCGTTTATTGCGTAGGGTAGAGCGGAACGAGTCTGGAGAGGCAAATGGAAACCAAGGGTATCGATCAGATGTTGAGCGTACTGCGTGCCACGGCGGCTCAGGCCAGTGGCCGAGCCAGCGAGGCCCAAACTGCGGCGGCGGGCGGAACCGATTTCGCCCAGGTGCTGAAAAATACCATCGAGCAGGTCAACCAGACCCAGCAGCAGGCGGAAGACATGGCGGCAAAATTTGCCGCCGGCGACGGCAACGCGAACTTGCACGAGGTGATGATTTCCCTGCAAAAGGCCAATCTGTCGTTCCAGGAAATGGTGCAGGTGCGCAACAAACTGGTTACGGCCTATCACGACGTGATGAACATGCAGGTGTGACCGGCGCTCTTTCTGGGGGCGGATCTCGGCGGCGCCTGCGGGCGCCGTCTTCATTTCAGGTCAGGCCGCTTAGGCGAGCCTTGCGCTCTCGCTCGACGCGGGTGATATAGCGCTGAAGCACTGTCCCCCGGGCTGCCGGCAAGTCAACGAATTCGCAGCCGACCCGTACGTAACGCGAACCGCTACGGGTGGTGACATCAAACATGTTGCGGACGCAGAGCGTTGCGACCAGCAGACCCTCGCCGGGAAGCACGATCTTGCAGTTGTCCAGCATGTCGCCTTTCTTGAGCAGCTTGGCCTGATCCGGGGTGACTATCAGGCCGACCCCGCCGCCGCTGATGTCGACCAAGGGAAGATCGACCGCCAGCGATCCATGCTCCGGGTGTCTGACCGTTGTGCACAGCCTTACCGGGTTGGCGATCGGCGTTGAAAGCCGGAAAAACTCCCGGCGCTGCAGGCGCAGCAACTTGTCAGGGACGGATCCGACAAAGGCAGGGCGTCCCTGGCTTTCCGTAGTTCCCAGTCGATCGAGGCTGAACTGGATCTTGACCTTGTCGACGACGGTCGTGAAGATCAGCTTGCCGGCCTTGAGAGCCTTGGCATTCATTTCTTCATTGCTGCCGACGTCGATGACGAATTCTGTGTTGTCGGGCTTCAGCGAAATCATTGATGTAAGGAAGAAGGATTTCCCCTGATCGAAATGGACGGTGATCAGTGCGCCTTTCTGGATGAGGGAGCGCAAGACGGCCAGAATCTCGGCTTGCGAATACAACAGATACTGGCTGTAGTCGTCAGTTTGTTCGAGTTCGAAGCGGTTGGGCTGATGTTCAGCAGGTCCGGATTTGTCGATTTCTGTCATTTCTCGTCCTGATGCGAGCAACGCAGGCGAGTCTAGCAGGACGTCGGACGATATTCCACGCGAAGGCGTAATTCTAACTTGTTTGCTGTCCGGGAATTTCCGAATAAACCGGTGCAGCACCAGCGGGGCGGCCGCTTTCCAAACGATAGATCCAGGCGAGGAGTTCGGCGACGGCGACATATAACTGAGGGGGGATGCGTTGATCCAGATCGATCTGCATCAGCAGCGATACGAGTTCCGGCGATTCATGGACATAGACACCGTGTTCCTGGGCGCGGGTGATGATCTGCTCTGCGACCAGTCCGCGGCCTTTAGCCACAACCCGCGGAGCGGCGTCGCCCTGGCTATACGCTAAAGCGACCGCGCTTTTCAGGTCATCCTTGCGCGATTTCTTCATCGTCTGCCCCGGCGTTCTCCTGGGTGATGCCGATGCCTGTCAGCACCAGTCCAGCGTCTTGCAGTTGCTGACGGAGGCTGTTGCTTTCGGCTTGCATCAAGGAGCGAGTCTCCGCGTGGTTAACGTTGATGGAGAGGATGACCTGTTCGCGCTGCAATCGGATCTGGGCGTTGACGCCTCCCAAAGTCGGCAAGACCAGGCTGAGGCGGGTTTGCCAGCTGTCATCGATTTCTTCTCCGCTTGCCCCGCGCTTGCTGCCATCCTCCTCAATTTCCCAGCGCATGTTCTGGCCAGGCCAGGCCTGCCCCTGCCAGACAAAATTCTGCGTGGCGAGAGCATCCAGTTGCTGCTGGACTATCGGCTGCGTTTGCGGTGCAATCAGTTGCCCGGAGCCGATTGTCTGCCCCGCGTCGCTCACGATTTTCTGTCCAACGGGAGTCTCCGCAGCCGAAGGGGGCTGCGGCGGGACGGCAGAGGTCGGCTTTGCTGTATCGTTCGATGTAACGCTGACAGGGGAAGCCGTTGATGCAGACGGTGGAGTGAGGGCATCAGGGGCAAAAGGCTTTGAAAGCTTTCCTTGTGGTTCCTGGAGCAGAGCGTTCTTCGGGAAGCGCCCTTCCACCCATTCGGCCTGATGCGACTCGTAGAACATGCCGCTCTGGGTGATGGCCTGCTTGAGCAGCGGCAATATGTCTTGTGCAGAGTTCGGAGGGGCTTTGGCAATCGGCTGGTTGCCGTTGAGCACGAGGGCCTTTGCGCCTTCCTTCGATTCTTCGGGCTTGGCGAACAACTGGCTGATGAACTGGCCGGTCCGACTCAGGGTTGCCGAAACGGCTTCCCTGGCTGCTTTTCCTTCGTTTCCCTCCTGGTGGGAGACCACCGCCAGCGCGATCTTGCCGTCTGATTCGGTGACCTGGAGTTCGAGCGTGTCGCCGCTCTTGGCCGAGAAAGGCAGCGCGAGCGTGATGTTGCGCTGGTTGATAACGGCCCGGTAAGTCCCGTTCGGGAGCATGGCCTGGATCTCGGCCATGACCTTCTGGCCGGCAACCAGGCCGGATAGCTTATCGGTCAGTTCCTGCGTCGGAGCGACCGGTCTTAACGCTACATCGGCAGACGTTTGCAGGCGACTGGCAACATCAGGCGGGATCACGGCTTATTGGCGGCTTTGGAGGATAGTGCCTCAAGCAACGGAGTGATGTCCTCGATGCGCTGCTGGCAAAGCGTCATGGCCTGCTGAAGCATTTGCCGGGTTGCGATCAGCGACTCGAGGGGTGGCGCAGGAGATCTGCCGCTTGCCTCCGCGATCAGGGTTTCAGGGCGAATCTCGACAATATGCTCCCAGTCGCCTTTTTCCGCGATCTCGAGAATGGTTTTCAATGCATTCTGCAGCCCGTCAAGTTCCGTGGTCATCGCACGCCTGTTCCCGGGTCACCATTGGGAGCGGCAATTTCTTCCCACGCCCCGCCGATTTCGCCAAGCAACTTGAGAACTTCGTCGATGGCAGCTACGTCGTTCTTGATGTTGGCCGAAATCAGCCGGGTGACCATATAGCCATAAAGCGCGTTGAGGTTCTGGGCGAGTTCTCCGCCCTGCTGAAGATCAAGGCTTGCGCGCAAGCCGTCCTGGATGATGGCGACGGCCTGGGTGATCAGTTGCGATTTGCCCGCGATGTCGTTCGCGGCGATACTCGGCTTGGACTTTTCCAGCGCGGCAATCGCGCCGCGGAACAACAGCAGGATCAGGCGGTGCGGATCGGAGCCTCTGATGTCGGCTTCGCGATCGATTTGCTGATAGGCGGCGATGGGTTTTGAAAACATTGCGGTTTAGCTGGTGCTCTTGGTGTATTGCGCGAGTTGCTGCGTCAGGTAGGTGCTGGTGGTCTGCATCTGGCTCATCAATCTATCCAGTGCCGTGAACTGTGCACGATACCGTTTTTCGACCAGCGCCAAACGGTTTTGCAGGGCGGTTACGTTGTTATTCTGACTCTTTAACGTGGTATTCAGGCCATTGACGCGGTTTTCGATCAGGCCGCCGGTGCCGAGAATATTGGTCAGTTTGTTGGAGAAAGCCGTGCCGTAGGCGTTCAGGGTCTTGACCACGTCTGACGCGGAACTGCTCAGGGCCGTGCTCAATGTATCGCTGGCGAGCGACATCGTTCCATCCTGGTTGATGCTCACGCCGAGGCTGGCCAGCGTCTTGTACGCCGCATCCGTCAACTCGGTCGGCACGGTCGAACGTACCTGCGAAAGCTGGGACCGGAGGCTGGTAACCGAACTGTCGGCGTTGAACGCGCCCGCGGTTTTTGTTGTCGAGTCGTAAGTCGAATTGGTCTTGACCAGGTTGATTACTGCGTTGTACGCATCGACGAAGCTCTGAACCGCCTTCGTGACGGCGGAGTTGTCGACGGCGACGGTAAGCGTCGTCGTTCCTTGCGCCTGCAGGTTCAGGGTGACGCCGGTGATCTTGCCGGTCACCGTGTTGCTCGACGATGATGCGGCAATGCCGTCGATGGAGAAGGTCGCGTCCTGGGCTGTGCTGCGGGCTAGTCCGCTGGTCGTTGTGTCGAATGCCGCGAGATCGCTGAGATCGAGTGAACCGGTGTCGCCGGTGCCGTTGGTGGCGCTCAATGTGAACGCTCCGGAGGCGCCTGGCTGGGTGCTGGTCAGCACCAGGCGGGCTCCTGCATCGCCCGACACGACCGTTGCGGTGACGCCGATGCCTGCCGCATTGATGGCGCTGCGGACATCGTTTAGCGAATAACTGGTCTGCCCGGTCAATTCAACTGACTTGACCGTCCCGTTAAAGTCGAAATTCAGCGTTCCCGAGGTGAACGTGGCGTTGCTCGCCAACGCGTTGCTGAAACTTTTCTGCGCCGAGGCCAGCTGGTCTACCTTTATCGTGTAGGTTCCGGCTGCTGCATTGAAGGCCGTGGTTGCCTTGGCGATCGTGCTGTCGCTGCTGCTGGCGCCCATCGCGTTGAGGTTCAAGGACGATTTCAGTTTGCTGGCCGTATCCTGTAACGTGGCGAGCTTTGCCTTCAACGTACCGAACGCCGAGAGCTTGGTGTTGGTTGCCGTGATCTTGCTTTGCAGCGCCGTCAGCGGTTCGCTTTCGGCGGTCATCAGCTTGGTCAGGATCGAACTGAGGTCGAGGTTCGAACCGACGCCGAGCGACGAAACGCTTGCAGTTGCCATGGATCTCCTCCTTTACGCCTACGCCTTGCCTTTGAACAGCAATCCTTGGAGTTTATCAAGAGTCTTGGCAATTGCGATCATTTCTTCGGAGGGAATCTGCCGGATGACCTTGTCGGTGGCTTTGTCGATTACCTTGACGACATCGATGCCGGTTTCCGCGTCGACCGAGAATTTGATTTCGCTGTTTGTCGCTGCGACGAGTTTTTCAATCCTGTTGACGGCTTCGTGAATCGAAATCTTGCCGGCTTCAGATTGGGGCTGATTGTCTGCCGCCACCTGGGACGGCGAAGCCTTGCTCACGCTGCCCGAAAGCCGGGCGTTTCCCGCCGAATCGAGTGTCGTGACGTGCGGCGACGCGTGTGTCTGCGCAGCGACATTCGAGATCTTGTCCATGGTCGTCTCCATAGGAAAGAGGTGCAAAGGTTCAGCTCACCCTTGCACCTCGAGGTAAAAACCCCCCTCAAGGAAGGGTTTTTAGATCGCTTACTTCAGCAGGCTAAGCACGTTCTGCGGAATCTGGTTCGCTTGGGCGACCATTGCCGTGCCAGCCTGTTGCAGAATCTGATAACGGGCCAGGCTGGACGTTTCGGCGGCGAAGTCGGCATCCATGATGCGGCTCTTGGCGGCCATCTGGTTCTCGTAGTTGGATTCGTAGGCTTGAATCTGGTATTGCTCGTTGTTCATCACGGCGCCAAGCGTCGAGCGTGCGGCGGCAACTTCATCGAGTGCCGCGGAAACCAGCGATCCGCCTGCTGCCGCATCGGATCCAAGGGCCGAGGCCACCGCAGCGGACAACGTAATGCTATTGGAGGCGAACGGGTCGGTGCCGTTCATCTTGGCATTGCCAACCACTGTATCTATCGATGTAGCCAGCGAGGCATATTCGTCGCTCAGGTAGCCGATTTCGGTCGTGCCGAGAGTGGTGTTGGCCGACGCGCTGGCGAGTTCGGACATACGTTGGAGCATGTCATTGACCGTGGACAAAGCGCCGTCGCCAACCTGTGCCAGCGATATCTTGTCGTTGGAGATGCGGATGCTGGCGGAGATGCTACGTGCGAAGGAGTCCATCTTCATCGCCACGGCGAGGCCGGCGGCATCGTCTTTCGCGGAGTTGACGCGCAGACCGGATGACAGGCGCTCGATGGCGGTTTGCAGACCGCTGGAATTCTTGCTCAGATTGCGCTGGGCATTCAGAGAGTAAAGGTTGGTGTTGATTTGGGCAGCCATTTTGTTTCTCCTAAAAAGAGTCGAATCAATCGCCGGGGCAGTGTTCCGGCCTCTTTGCTACTGGGCGGTCAATCGCTTTTGCCCCGCCGTTGGACCTGTTATCGGAGGGCTGAGAAGAAACTTTAGAGATTTCTGTATTTTTTTTGCAGATGACCACCGCGGGGCGGTTGATCTTCCGTCCACGCGGTGTCAAACCGGGGGTGGCACGGGTTCGCGTTTCACGCGGCGCGCCAACTCCGTCAGGACCCCCTTGACGCCGGTTACCGCTTCCGACCAGTCTCCCGGGCGTTTCTGGCGGAACAGGCGCACGCTGGCGTACCAGTCCGTTGTGTCCTCCTTCTGCATCCAGCGCCAATCGGCGGAATAGGGAAGCAACAACGCCACCGGCTTCTCAAGGGCCCCGGCGAGGTGGACCACCGACGTGTCTACGCAAACCAGCACGTCGAGGATATCGACGATGGCTGCAGTGTCGTCGAAGTCCCGGATTTCGCCGGAAAGATCGCACCAGCATCGCTGCAGAGCCGTTTCGTTTTCGTTTATGCCGAGCTGCAGGCCGAAATAGTCGCTATTCCCGAGTTCCGCGAGCGGATCGAGGTCGGCAAGCGGGCATGAGCGCCTGGTTTGCGGAAACTGCTCGGTGAAATGTGCTACTGACGACGCGTAAACAATGCCGACCCGCAGGTGGTTTTCGCTGGGTGGCAGCCGCTGCTCCCAACGCATTCGGCACTCGGGGTCAGGTGTGAGATAGCGTCCTGCCGGTGCGAGCGTGTTTTCGCCCAGGCCGAGCACATGCGGCAGGCTTTGCAGGGGAAGATGTGCTTCGTGAACTGGCCACTCGGTCGATGCCACCTCGATCGTGTCGATTTCAAAGGAGCGCGCCAGCAGGGAGGTCAGCGCAGGTTGGCAGGCGAGCGTGATCCGCCGAGCGAGGGTTCTTGCTTGCCGGATAAAGCGCGAAAACTGGAGTGTGTCGCCCAAGCCCTGCTCGACGATAAGCAGCAGGTGCCCGATGGGGTCGCCCTGCCAGCGCGGCGAATCCAACGGCGGAAGGAATGCCTTGCCGGCGGCGAAACGAAATTCGTAATCGGCCCACCCGGCGTCGAACATGCCTTGACGGAGCAGGCTTCGGGAGCGGTGATACCGATAGCGGACATCCTGCGGAGACAGCGTGACGAGTTGTTCGAGGCACGCATGCGCCTCGTCGAACGCCCGTTGATGCTCGGCGGCATGAGCCGACGCAAGAAGACCGATTTCCGACCTCGGGTTGATGGCCAGAATTCTCTGTGCGAGCAGTCTGGCCCGGTCGGCTTGGTTTCTTGCGATGTTGACGTCGACGAGCCCGGAGAGTGCCGACTCGCTCGTTGGGAATTTCTTCAGAATGCGCTGGAATTGCTTCTCGGCCAGATCCGGCTCGTGCAAACGCAGGCACAGTCTGCCGAACAGGAGGCGTCCCAACAGGTCGGCCGGCGCGCGCTGTACGACTTCCTGCAGCAGGGGAAGTGCCTCGGCAAGCCGGTTCAGCTGGAAAAGAACGTATCCGAGACCGCGCATGGCTTCCGTATCGCCGGGGTTATCCTGGAGCGCACGTCGGAAGTGCCGTTCGGCTTCCGGAAGGTTGCCGCGGTCAAGCGCTTGTTGTCCGAGGGCAGTGGATGCAGCGTGGCGAGTGGGGTTCGACATGGGGCACGACCGATCGGCTGGACAAGCGGGAGTCGGAATTCTACTACTGACCTGCCGGCGAGTTGGTCGGCGAACAGGGCCGGGAAAAGCTGATAGCATGTCAATTGGTATGTATTTGCCCTGCGCGGGAACCTCAGATGCCACTTGAATCGTCAGAAAAATCAACGAATCCGGATCAGTCCAGGAAAGAGGCCGACCGCTTGTTTCTGAGCGGCCTCAGTTGTCACAACAACGGTGATCTGGAACAGGCGGGAGAGTATTATCGTCAGGCGCTGAAATTATGCGAAAGTCATCACGACGCGCTACACCTCTCCGGGGTGATCGCTTCGCAGACCGGCGATCCTTTGAAAGCAAAAGAACTGATCAGCAAGGCAATCGAGATCAACCCCCGCAATTCGGCGGCGCACGTCAATCTGGGTTCGGTCCTGGAAAAGCTCGGCCAGACAGATGCCGCGTTACGTTGCTACGACACGGCGCTAGCGCTCAAGCCCACCGATGCGCAGGCGCACTATCTTCGAGGAAATGCGCTGCGCGGACTCAAAAAGTTTGAGGCTGCCGTCGAGAGCTATGTGGAGGCGATCGAACGCAAGCCGGATTACGCCAACGCCTACTGGGGCTGCGGTATCGCTTTGCGTGACCTTGGGCAAATGGAAACCTCGCTGCAGTGCTGCGACAAGGCGATTGAGCTCGGGGCCGGAGGCGCTGACCTGTTCAATATCCGTGGGACTATCCTGAGCGAACTCGGGCGGTTCGATGAGGCATTGGCAAGCTATCTTCGCGCCATTGAGCTCGAACCGCGCCACGCCCCCGCCTGCTACAACTGTGGAGCGGCCTACAAGGATCTGGGGAAATACGGATCGGCCATGCTGTATTTCGACAAGGCGATCGCGCTGAATCCCGATTATGCCGAGGCATACAACAACCGCGGATTGGTTCTGACCGAACTCAAGCAATTCGATTTGGCCTTGGCGAGCTATGACAAGGCAATCATGGCCAATCCTGGCCTGGCGCTGGTGCATGTGAACCGCGGTGTCGTTCTGCAAAAGTGCGGGCGAATGCCCGAAGCCATGGAAGCCTACGACTCCGCTATTTCGATCGACCCGGGGTGCCCCGAGGCGTTTTACAACCGGGCGACGCTCCTCGGTGAGCTCAGGCGTTTCAACGAAGCGGTGGAGTGCTACGACAAGGCCATTGCGCTACGGAAGGACTATGCCAAGGCACTCTGCAACAAATCGCTGGTACATCTTGCGCTGGGCGACTACGAGGTCGGCTGGCGGCTTTTTGAATGGCGCTGGACGCGCGATGCCTTGGCCCGCAACAAGCGCAGTTTTTCGCAGTCGACCTGGCTCGGCGATGAACCGCTTCAGAACAAGACGATTTTGCTGTCCCACGAGCAGGGGCTGGGCGATACCCTTCAGTTCTGTCGCTACGCCAGGCTGGTCGCCGATCTGGGGGCGAAGGTAATCCTGGAGGCACGCAAGCCGCTTGTAGCTCTGCTCGAAGGTTTGGACGGTGTGTCTCAAGTGGTCGAGGAAGGTAAGGACTTGCCGGAGTTCGATTATCAATGTCCGCTGATGAGTTTGCCGCTGGCGTTCAAAACGACGCTGGAGACGATTCCGGCCAGAATCCCCTATTTGCGTGCCGACCCGGATAAGGTGGCGTACTGGAAACAGAAATTGGGGCCGAGGACGAGGCCGAGGGTGGGACTGGTTTGGAATGGTGGATTCCGCAAGGACCAGCCAGAGGTCGCGGAAGTGAACGAGCGTCGAAACGTCCCCTTGTCGGAAATCGTTGCGCTCAACATTCCCGGCATTGACTTTTTCAGCCTTCAGAAAGGCGAGCCGGCCGAGTCCGAATTACTGGAAAACAAGCAGTCGTGCTGGCCGGAGGACAACTTTTTCAACTTTGCCGACGAGCTTCGGGACTTCACCGATACTGCGGCGTTGGTGGAGAACCTGGATTTGGTTATCTCGGTCGATACTTCAACCGCTCACCTTGCCGCGGCAATGGGCAAACCCGTCTGGCTCCTGAATCGGTACGACAGTTGCTGGCGCTGGCTGTTGAACCGTACCGACAGTCCGTGGTATCCGACGATCAGGATTTATCGGCAGGAGACCCCGCGTGACTGGGCAACGGTTCTGGTCAAAGTGAGGAACGATTTGGCGGCAGGAATAGGAGACAGTCTTGAAGGTACTAATAGCGCTTGCAACGTTCAATCGGCCGATCGTAACTCAGTTTTGTCTGTATAGCCTCAGTCAGCTGCGATCTTGCGATGTTCGCCTGGTGGTCTATGACGATGCCTCCACCGTCTATGATGAACGTTTCTTGTCGACTTACGCCGATGAAGTTGTGCGCTTTGAGAGCAATGGCGGCATCACTCGGTCGCGAGCGAAGGCCGTTCGGGATTTTGTACACAGATTCCCCGATTACGATTTGCTGTATCTGACTGATAACGATGCCTTCCATGATCCTGTCTTTATCGATTCCCTGAATCATGTTTTTACGCAACAGGCCTCATTGGGGATCAATTTTCCCGTAAGCCTTTTCAACACGCGTTTTCACAATTACCCCGAGAATATCGTCGGTGAAAACGATGACTTTCTTTTTACCAAATCGATCCCCGGGATTAGCCATTGTTATAACAGAGAGATGGCGGAAAAGATCTGCGATGCGCTGAACACCTCGCCGAGTCTAGAGTTCAAGTACGGCTGGGATTACAGTTTCATAAAGGTTCTTGATCGCCCTTGTCTCCTGTCCAAAGTATCCCTTCTGGAACATTTTGCCCGGGATAAGTTCGAGGGAGGGATGCACGCAGCCAATAGCGGTTTGGGCGAGATCGGATTTGCCGATTTCGAGCGCGATCGTGCTATCAATCCGACCGAGTTTTTGATCGCCAACAGGGATTTGATTATCAGGACGATCCTGAAATAGATCCCGACTTCCCGCTGGCTTCATCAGAATTCTGAGTGCAGGTCGCGGTTGTCGCAATAACCCTTCATCGCGCTTTCCGTGGCAAAACGTGGGGGCGCAAAAAAGACGCTAAAGATTTCGACGATCGCGCCGTAAAGGGTCGTAAGCAACCGTTATCACCACGACCGAGATGTGGGGTGAGTACATATATCATTCCACAAACATCTGAATTTTAAGGAGTTTGTTATGGCGATCACCTCATTTGTCGGCCTTTCCGTTGACCAGATTGCGTCGCTTACTACTACACAAATCGCCAGCATCTCCAGCAGCTCTGGTGAGACCGGAAAGCTCACGACAGCGCAGATCAAGGCGCTGTCGGCCGAGCAGGTCAGCGCGATTTCCGAAAGTTCCGTTGTCAGCCTCACCGCAACGCAGATTCAGGCCTTTTCGGCAGATCAGATTCAATACGGGTGGACACCCGGGCAGTTCGGCAACCTTACCGCGACGCAGCTCAAGGCACTGACTACGGGTCAGATCGCCGTACTGCAATACAGCCAGATCGACACGTTCCGGAGTGACAGTTCGAAGGTCCAGGTTCTGACGAGCGCGCAGCTTGCGGCGATGAGCGCCGATCAGCTGCGGGAGATCGAGGACGCAGACACTAACGCACAGCTCAGCAATACCCAGTTGCAGCAACTCAAGGCCGGGCAACTGGATATCATTGATCAACTGACGACGGCTCAAGTTGCGGCAATGACGACAGCCCAGGTCGCATCGATGAGCGTCGCGCAACTCCGCTCGATGTCAACAGATCAGGCAGCTGCGCTGACTTCCGCCCAAGTCCAGGCACTCACGACTAGCCAACTCGATGCGGTCGACGTTCTCGGTACCAATGTCTCCAAGCTGACGACCAAGCAGGTTGCGGCCCTGACCACTGACCAGATCGGTTTGATGGGCACGGATCAGTTGCGCGCGCTGACTGGCGCACAATTTGCCGCGCTGGGCACCAAGGTTTCGGCGTTGTCGGATACGCAGGTTCGTAACCTCGATACGGTTCAGAGTCGTGCCCTGTCCACGACGCAGGTTCAGGCGCTGACTGGCGATCAGGTGGCGGCACTCAGTACTGCCAGTATCCGTGTTCTCTCCGCGACCCAAATCGGCGCGTTGAATGTCGCCAACCTGTCCGACGAGCAATTGAATGCGCTGTTGCCCAGTCAGGCCGGCGCGCTCAAGACGAATCAGATTGCTGCTTTGAGCAGCAATCAGGTAGCCTCTCTGACAAGCGATGCGATCAAGGCACTGGGGACCGCGCAGATACAGAAGTTGGACGCGGGGCAGCTGGGCGCATTGAGCGCCGGCCAGCTTGGCGCTTTGAACACGGCGCAGATTCAGGCGCTCGGTACGGCAGGCGTGACCGCGCTCTCGTCCGATCAAATCGTGTCGCTGTCGACGGCCGCTGTCGCCGCGCTCACCACGGCACAGGTGGCCAAGCTGAGCACGGATCAGCTGCGCAGCCTCTCCGCGACGCAAACGGGAGCATTGACGTCGGCCCAGGTTCGCGCGCTTTCGGCTAACACTGATGGCATTGCCGCCCTGACCAATGAGCAGATCGCTTCCCTGTCAACGCGCGCTGTTGCTGCTTTAACGTCAGATCAGATTCAAGCTCTGACCACCGACCAGGTCCAGAGCTTCACGACGGGACAGGTTGGGAAACTGACGTCGACGGCGGTTCGCAACCTGACCAATAACCAGTTGAAGGCCATGTCTTATGAGGCAGTGCAGCAACTGACGCCGACCCTGTTGGCGAGTCAGATCGGGGCGCTGACAACCGACCAGATTCAGTCCTTGACCACCGCGCAGTTCAAAGCGCTGACCACGGCTCAGATTGCTGCGATGAGTACGGCACAGGTCGCCGCTTTGACCACCGATCAGTTGCAACAGATGACCACGGCTCAGGTTCGGGCGCTGACCTCGGATAGCTCGACCGGCCAGATCAAAGCCTTGAGCGGCGAGCAGATCGCGGCGCTGTCGACAGCCGCAATTGCTGCGCTGCGTACCGAGCAAGTCGTGGAGTTGAGCGCCAGTCAAATCACCAATCTGACGGACAGCCAGGCCGCGGGCCTGAGCGCTGCTTCCGTCAAAGCCCTTGACGCCACCCAGCTGGCGGCCTTGGAGGCACAGGATGTGCGCGCGCTGGCCAGCAAGATCCAGTCGAGCCAGATCGGTTCGCTGACCGAGGCGCAGGTTCAGGCCTTGGGCACGGCGCAGGTTGTCGCCTTGACAACGGCACAGGTCAAGTCGCTGAGCGATACGCAGCTTGCGGCGCTGACCAGCACCCAGACGGAGAAATTGACCACCGCGCAGATTCGCGCTTTGTCTGGGGCGCAGATCAACAAGCTATCGGTCGATGCGCTGCAGAACCTGAGCACCGCGGCGATCGCCGCGATGACCACGGGTCAGGTCGCAGCTTTGGGCACCGAGCAGATCCAGAATCTCACCGACACTCAGGTGGGCGCTCTGACCGATGCGCAGATCCACGCATTGACTGCGTCTCAGGTGAAGGCGCTGGGAGCCTCGGATGTCGAGGCCCTCAAGACCAAGCTCCAGACCGGGCAGGTCCAGGCTCTGAGCGATTCGCAGATCGCCTCGCTGGACGTGACCAGCCTGAGCACTCAGCAGGTTCGTGCCTTCACCACGACCCAGCTGGCGTTGTTCTCCTACACGCAAGTCCAAAACCTCTCCACGGCGCAAGTCCGCGCTCTGACTACCGACCAGGTCCAGAAGCTATCCGGCGCGCAAGTCGCCGCGATCGAGAACACCGACCTGGTGCAACTCACCACCGCCCAGCTCGGCGCGTTGTCGTCGTCGCAACTGCAGTTCCTGAGCAGCGGCCAGGTCCAGGCGCTGAGCAGCAGCCAGTTGCGTGCGTTCGACAGTGGGCAGCTCGGCAGCGTCGTCGGCAAGCTCACCACCGGCCAGATTCAGACGCTGACCACCGGCCAGGTCGCCGCGCTGGGTACCGACCAGTTGCAGGCGATGACCAACGCCCAACTGGGTGCTTTCACGCAGACACAGTTGCGCGCGATGTCGGGCGGCCAGCTCGACGTGATTCGCGATGTGGCGGTGGCGGCGGATATCACCAAGTTCAGCGTCGATCAAATTAAGGGGCTGACCGGCACCGTTCTCGGGGCGCTGACGAGCCGCCAGATCGATGCCTTGACGTCCGACCAGATCCAGGCACTGGACAATACCCAGGTCGCCGCGATCCTGCCGAAGCTCACCGAGTTGCGCGATCTTTCGCTCGCTCAGGTGGCCGGTCTCGATGTGACGAGCATGACAGTGGCCAAGGTCACGGACGGCGCCAAGGGCCTCTCTTCGACGCAACTCCGCGCGCTGACAGCCACGCAGCTGAACGCTTCCGCCTCGGGCTCGACGAACTCGCTGCTCGAAGACCTCGACACCCTGGTGAGCAGCCTGTCGGAAGCGCAGATCACCGCGCTGGGCAGCAACATCACGAATCTGACCGCCACCCAGGTCGGCGCGCTGACGGCGTCGCAGGTCACCGCCTTGAGCTCCACCCAGCTCAACGCTTTCGACACGACCCAGTTCGCCGCGCTGGACGTCGCCGATCTGCAGAACACGCAGATTGCGAATCTGACGGTCAGCCAGTTGGATGCGACGCAGGTTACCGCGATGACGGCGTCGCAGCTCCGCGCGCTTTCGACGACGCAGCTCAGCGCCATGAGCAACGCGCAGCTTGGCGCGATCTCCGGGGCGAATGTCAGCGAG
>DBMG01000013.1:94918-104221 GCA_002304785.1 Candidatus Accumulibacter sp. UBA704
GCGATTCTCGGCGCGCTTGGCGCGACCGACTATGGTACGCTCTTCCCCTGATATCGGACTAGCCGACTGATCGCATAGGTCGGTATCATTAAGCCGGTTGGGCAGTACGCCAACCGGCTTTTTCTTGTGTGCGCCTGATGGCGCCGCCATTTTTCAACCGTGCGTTTGCCTTGAACGGATCATGAAGAACATGACGATTCCTCCCGCGGAGTTCACCCAGGTCATCGAACAAGCCTGGCATCAGCAATTGCCGTTGCTCAAGCTGTTCGAAGTTGCCAATCGCCTCTCCCAAGCGGGGCAGGATCCGCTGGCGGCCGTGCTCTACCAGACGTGGCTCAAGCGCAATCGCACGACCCATGACCATCTGGCGCTGTTCAATCTCGGCGTCATTCTGTTCAGCCAGAACGACATGAACGGGGCGCTCGAGGTCTATAGCCGCGCCTTGCAGCTTTCCCCGAATTTCCTGCAGCCGCGCTTCAATCTTGGCCTGGTTTACGAGCGTCTGGGGCATAGCGACGCGGCCATCGCACAATGGCTGCGCATCGAGTGCACGGCCAGCGCGGATAATCCGGAAGAGCGTCCCTTGCTGATCCTGGCCCTGAACAACCTCGGACGCCACTACGAGAACGTCGGCCGCTATGCCGAAGCGCTGGCGGCGCTGACCAAGAGCTTGCGGCTTCAGCCGCAACAGCCGGACGCCATCCATCATTGGGTTTTCCTGCGCGCGAAGCAGTGCGTCTGGCCGGTTTACCAGGCGCTCGGTGACGTTGACGAGGCGGCGCAACGCCAGCATACGTCCGCGCTGGCGATGATCAGCCTTTCCGAGGATCCCGAAGTGCAATTGGCGGCGGCACGGCATTACGTGACGCACAAGGTCAATGCCGGGGTCAAGCCACTGGCTCCGGTCCGCGGCTACCAGCACGAAAGGCTGCGCATCGCCTATTGCTCCTCCGATTTTTGCATGCATCCGGTGGCGATGCTGACGGTCGAACTATTCGAAACTCACGACCGCGAAAATTTCGAAGTCTTTGCCTTCGACTGGAGCCGCGAGGACGGTTCTCCGCTGCGTCAGCGCGTCATCGACAGCGTGGACCATTTCGAGCGGATCCATCACCTGAGTGACGAAGCGGCGGCCAGATTGATACGTGAGCATGAAATCGACATTCTCGTCGACCTGCAAGGGCAGACGCTCGGCGCGAGGGCCAACATGCTGGCATATCGCCCGGCGCCGATCCAGATCACCTACCTCGGGCTTCCCGCCACGACCGGCCTGCCCTTCATCGACTACGTGATTGCCGACCGCTTCCTGATTCCCGAAGACGCGCGTGCCTATTACACGGAAGAGCCGCTGTATCTGCCCGACGTCTATCAGGTCAGCGATCGGCAGCGCGTCGTCGGCCCGATTCCCTCGCGCGAAGAGTGCGGTTTGCCGAAGGATGCCTTTGTATTCTGCGCGTTCAACAATAACTACAAGTTTACGCCGGAGGTGTTCGGGGCGTGGATGCGCATCCTGACACAAGTCGAAGGCAGCGTGCTGTGGCTTCTCGCCGACAACACGTGGGCGGAGGAAAATCTCCGGCGCGAGGCGCTGGCATACGGGATCGCCCAGGACAGGCTTATTTTTGCGTCGCGCACGGCTCCGGCCAACTACCTCGCACGCCTTGCCGTGGCCGACCTGTTCCTGGACACGTATCCCTTCAACGCGGGAACCACAGCGAACGATGCCTTGTGGATGGGGTTGCCGCTCCTGACGTTGACCGGGAAGACCTTCGCCTCACGCATGGCGGGCGCCTTGCTGACGGCCGCGGGATTACCCGAGTTGATCACCTTCGACTTGGCGAGCTACGAGGCGAAGGCCGTGCGCACGGCGCTGGTTCCCGGTGAAAGCGAGAGGCTGAAAGCCAAGCTGGCGCACGAAAAGGCGCACGGTGTCCTTTTCGACACGCCGCGTTTCGTCGCCAATCTGGAAAACGAATACCAGCGTCTGGTCAAGGAATGCCACCATTCGCAGCGTAATCGGGTGCTTTATTAGGGGGTATGCCCTGTGCAGGGCACACGGAGGTGGACGGTCGCTGTTTCTTCTGGAGCGGCGTTTGCCTTCTTCCCCCGTGGATTTGGCACTCAATGATCTGGCGGCCTTGCGTTTCGAAAGCACGCGTGCGTGTCGGCGTGCGCGATGTTGACGATCAGGCGGCCACCACCTTGTTTTTCCCCGTTTTCTTCGCCGTGTACATGGCTTCGTCGGCCCGCTTGATGGCGCCGGCCTGACTGTCGTCGCTACGCAGTTCCGTGACTCCGGCGCTGAAAGTGATCAGCACTTTCTCGTTCTCGTGCAGGAAAATGCGTTTGGTCAGTTCGCGCTGCAGGCGGGTGAGCGCCTTGCTGGCGTCTGCCACCGCGGTGTCCGGCAACAGGATGATGAACTCCTCGCCGCCGAAGCGCGCCAATGTATCCTGTGGGCGCAGCGTCTCGCGGATGACCGAAACGAGATGGATCAGCGCCGCGTCTCCGGCATCGTGGCCAAGCGAGTCGTTGAGTTTCTTGAAGTTGTCGATGTCGAGCAGGGCGACGCACAGCGGCGACTTGCGGCGGTTGGCGCGGGCGACCTCGTTATCGTAGATCTCGTCGAGGCCGCGGCGGTTGAGGGCGCCGGTCAGCTGGTCGTGACGCACCAGCAAGCTGGCCTTGTCCAGTTCGCTCTGCAGTTCATTGATGCGCTTTTCGGCTTCATCCACCCGTTGCTTGGTAACTCGCAGGTCGTCGCGAGAACGCTGGGCATTGAGCTGGATGATGCGCGTTTCCTTGATGACATCGGCCAGGACGTCCTCAAGCTGCGCTATGTCATCGGCTTGGCTGATCTTGGCGACGCAGTTCTCGATCTTGTCGTGGTAATCGGATGTCGAGTCGGCGAACTCGGCAAGGTGGTCCACGAACCCGGCGAGCATCTGCTTGAGGGCTTCCTTGGCCTCCATCAGGCTGTGTTTCAATTGGCTCTGCTTGAAGATGACTTCCTTCAGGCGTTGTTCGGCGTCGTTGATCGTGCGCAGATTCATCGGACGGGCGGTTATTTCCCGCACCACCTCGATCTGACCATTCAGCCAGCGGTCGTCGACCACCAGTTCGCTGATGTTCTCGATCATCAGTTGCAGCAGTTTGAGCAGCCCCGCACGCAGTTCGGTGCGGTCTTCGGCAACGAATTCCAGCCGGAAGGCGAAGCGCTTGATGTCGCCGAGGAGTTCGTTAATGGCTTTCAGCGTCGATGCGCTACGCACGGCGCCCGAGAAGGCCTTGGCTTGTGCGACGAGCTCGGGTTCGTCGTCGAGTTGCGTGGCAACGATGGTTTCCAGCGTAAATGCGAAGACTTCGCGCAACTCGGGAAGCAGTTCGCTGGCCCGGCTGAGCGGAGAGGTGGTGGAAACAGCCGCTGCAGGCGGCGCGCTAGCGTCGCCCGCCTCGACAACCGCTTCCGCGAGTTCGATGTCGTCCGTTGCCGCTTCGTTCATGGCCCACGAGCGGGTCAGACTTTGCAGGCGGCTGAACAGCAGTTCGCTGTTTTTGGCTCCGGCCGACAGCACCCGGTCGAGCGATTCGCGCTTGCGCGCCGGCGTGAGCCCGCTCTGCTTGGCTTCCCATTGCCGGAGAATGTCCGAGATCAAGTCGCTCCAGGCCAGCTCGGATTCGCTGCTGTGTTCGCGGATGAAGTCGACCAGCGGTTTGCGGTAGTCCTCCCAGTTTTCCGCCTTGAGAGCCTGTTCGAGCTGGCGGGTCAGGCGTTGCTGGACCGGTGTCTCCTTGGGCAGCGAGAGCAGGAGCGACTTGAGTTCGCGTTCGGGAAACGCACCCGCGGGCTTGTCCGAAATTCCGGCGATTTCGTTGTAGATCGCCCGGTAGTTGTCGGGCGAGGGCGCCATGCGCCGGGTCATCAACTGCTTCAGCGTTTCGCGCGCGATTTCGGAAGGGTTGGTAAGTGTTGCCATGTTTGCCCGTGGATCAGATGGTCTGTTGGTGCTGAAACGATCATGCCCGTCCGGATGCGGCAGCAAGGCGCTTCGGTTATAATGCCCGCCTCAACCGAGAGGTCCGGCCCCCGTAGCATGAAGGTCGTGCAGTTGATTTGTAATCATCAGGTCGTGGTTCGATTCCGCGCGGGGGCACCACAAAGAAGACAGTCAGGCCATTCTTCGGAGTGGCCTTTTTTGCGCTTGGTTGGCCCGCAACGAACGAACTGCGGTGATCATAGCAAATTAAATTTCCGATGAAGCGGAAGACATGATGATTCTCACCGAGTGGATTGGATATTTCGCCGCCATCCTGACGACGGTGTCGTTTGTTCCCCAGGTCTGGCAGATATGCAAGACGCGCCACACCCAGGACATTTCCCTGCGCATGTATATCCTGTTTACCACTGGGGTAGGCATGTGGCTTGTGTACGGTATGTTGCTGGCGTCGTGGCCGATTATTGCGGCCAACACGGTAACGCTGGTCCTGGCCGGCGCGGTATTGTTCCTGAAGTTACGCCACGGTTGATCGTGCGGCGGGCTTGACGGGGCGCCTGCTCCTCCGTCGGTTATCCTGCCAGGCCCACCATAACCGGACCCCCAGCAGCCAAGTGACGACCCCGGCGTAGATGCTGACCGTGCCGAAATCATTCTTGCCGGCCTTGTGCCACCAGTAGTGCAGAATCGCGGCAACGGCGATGAGATAGACCAATCGATGCAATTGCACCCAGCGGTGGCCAAGCAACCGCATCATGCCTTTCGTCGACGTGGCCGCCAAGGGGATCAGCAGAAGAAAGGCAGTGAACCCTGCCGCGATGAACGGTCGTTCGAGTACGTCCCGCCACATCTCGGCCAAGTCAAAGGAGTGGTCGACCCACAGCCATAGGGAGAAGTGCAGCACGGCGTAGAAGAAGCTGTAGAGCCCCAGCATGCGCCGGAACTTGATCCATTGCACCAGCCCTGTCAGGCGCCGCAGCGGCGTCATGGAAAGCGACAGGCACAGGAAGACTAAAGCCCATGTGCCGGTCGAACGGGTGACGAACTCGACCGGGTTGGCGGTCAGGCCATCGTTCATGCCCAGCCAGAACAGACGCGTCAGCGGCAACAGGCTGGCGACGAAGACGGCGAAGCGAACGAGTCCGAGGGCGGACATGAGGGTGAGCGTTCCTTCAGAAGAACTTCTTCAGATCCATCCCGGTGTACAGGGACGCCACCTGTTCGGCGTAGCCATTGAATATCAGCGTCTTGCGTTTCGGCGGGAAAAGGACGCTGCTGCCGCTTTCGCCGATGCGCTGTTCGGTGGCCTGACTCCAGCGCGGGTGGGCGACCGTCGGGTTGACGTTGGAGTAAAAGCCGTACTCGTTCGGTGCCGACACGCTCCAGCTGGTTTTCGGTTCGTTTTCCGTAAAGCGGATGCGCACGATCGACTTGGCGCTCTTGAAACCGTATTTCCACGGCACCACGAGGCGTACCGGGGCGCCATTCTGTTTGGGCAGCACCTCACCGTACAAGCCGAAGGCCAGCAGCGTCAGCGGATGCATCGCTTCGTCCAGGCGCAACCCTTCGACGTAAGGCCAGTCGAGCACCGGTGACGATAGCCCCGGCATCTGCCGCTTGTCGGCCAGCGTGACGAATTCGACATACTTGGCGTTACCCGTCGGCTCGACGCGGCGGATCAGTTCGGACAGGGATACGCCGATCCAGGGGATGACCATCGACCAGCCTTCGACGCAACGCAGGCGGTAGATTCTTTCCTCCAGCGGCGCGAGTTTGAGCAGTTCATCGATGTCATACACCTTAGGATGCTTGATGTGTCCTTCGACGGCAACCGTCCACGGTTTTGTTATCAGCGTATTGGCGTATTGCGCCGGGTCGGCTTTGTCGGTGCCGAATTCATAGAAATTGTTGTACGTCGTGACGTCTTTGTAGCGCGTCAGCTTTTCCTTGAGCGCGTACTGAGGGTTGGCGCTGGCGGGAAGCTTGACGCTCCCGGCGTTGGGCGATGCCGTGGGGGAAGATGCGGACTGGGCCAGGGCCTCGCGTGCGAAGAACGGCGCCAGTGCTGCGCCGAAGGTGCCTGCCGCCGCGGCGCGGATAATTGTCCGCCGCTGTTCGAAGACCGCGCGCGGCGTAATTTCACCAGGCTCGATCTCCGGCCCCAATTCGTTTCTACGTTTCATCTCCAACCTCCACACGGTTTTTGACAATACACAATACAATAGACCCCTCCGGCCATTTGGTTCTGGCGATAATCAGAGGGGTAAGTGCATGAAACGTTTTGAGTGGCTAATTCTGGCTTGGTTCCTCGGCTTGCCGTTGCTTGCCGAAGCCGAACCGGCGCCTTGGTACAAGTGGCAGAGTGTAACCGGAGCAACCGTCTGCGCGCAGACTTCGCCCGGTAACGCGTGGGTCAGGCTCGACCGGCCCTATGTCGATCCGCGTTGCCAGCGGCAGGACAAGTCTGCCGACAGCGCGAAAGAGCAAATCAAGAAGTGAGTGCGCAGGCGCTGTCGAGATTTCACGGGAAGACTACTTTTGAACTCATCCATCAGCGTGGCGCGGATTCGCCTGGCCGAATGCATGCTCCTCCTGGTTGCCCTGGTATGGGGGATGAATCCGCCGGTGATCAAATTGGGGCTGCAGCACATTCCGCCCTTGCCGTACAACGTCGCGCGGATGGTCGTCGGGAGCATCGTCGCGCTGGTGGCGCTTGGGCTGTCGGGGCGCTATCGCCGGCCATCCCGAGCCGATATATGGGTCCTTCTGCGTGCCAGCCTCTTCGGTTTCTTCGTCTTCCAGGTTTGCTTTACGGAAGGGATTCAAAGAACCACCTCGGGCAACGCGGCATTCATGTTCTGTCTGCTGCCTGTATTCGTGCTGTTGCTCAATCGCTTCTATGGTTTCGACACGATCAATCGCGCTGTGGTGATAGGCATCGCCTGCTCGATTGCCGGTATCGGTCTGATCGTGCTGGGCGCAGGCAAGGAAGTGAGTCTGGCCGGGAATCACCTGCTTGGCGCGCTGCTCATCCTTGGATCTCAGGTCGGTTATGCGTACTACACGGTGTTTTCAAAGGAACTGCTGGAACGTTACTCGACCTATCAGGTCACTGCATCCCTGATGGTCATTACCACCGTACTGCTGCTCGCCGTGTCGGTACCAGACATGCGCAGCGTGGCGTGGACGGATTTGCCCGCATCGGCATGGGGAAGTGTTGTCTTTTCAGCCGTTTTCGGGCTTTGCCTGGGCAATTTCTTGTGGATATGGGGTTCCGGGGTCATTGGCACGTCCCGCGCTTCGATTTTCAACAATCTGACACCGGTATTTGCCGTCATCACCGCCTATTTTTTGCTCGGAGAAACCTTTGGTTCCCTTCAGGCCGTCGGTGCTATTTTCGTATTTTCCGGCGTTTATTTCACTCGTAACCGCGACCGCTTCCTGCGCAAGGATGCCGTTGCTTCATAACTGGATCAATCATGACCATTCGCGCGCTCATTCTGCGTTTCACCGTTGCATATCTGCTTTCGCTGATTTTTGCTTTTCTGCTTGTCGTCTATTTCAGGAACAGCAGCACCCTGACAGTCACGACCGCCGCGTTGGCGGCATCCACGTTTTATGTCTGCCAGGCGTTCTGCAGGAAAAACGGGCGGGTGTTCAGCCGGCGGGAGATGTTGCAGGTCTGGGCAGCGTTCCTGGCCATCGACATCGTTCTGCAAGGGGTGGGGGTCCTGTCCTTCGTCGGAACGGCACAGGAAAACATCGCCCGACTGCAGCAGTTCGTCGCAGGCGAATTCGTCTTCATCGCCCTGTTCCAGGGGGCTTGTATCTTGCTATTCATCTTCCTTGCGGGAAAAGTCGCGTCGAAAAAGATGCTTGCCGCGCCAGTGGGAAGCGTGTCTGAAAAGGATCAGAAGCCATGACGCGTGCTGCGGTGGCCGTGGCCGCATTCGTCCTATATGCCACTTCGGCAGCGGCAGAAACGATCGGCTGCGTCACTACCGAGTGGAAACTGGTCGGTGCCAATCACAAAGTCTGCGTTGAATCGTTCAACGATCCAAAAATACCCGGGGTAACGTGCCACGTCAGCCAAGCGCGGACCGGAGGAATCAGCGGGAGTTTCGGTCTGGCGCAGGATCCGTCGCAATTCTCCCTGGCGTGTCGTCAGACCGGGCCGATCAGCCTGCCCGACAGGTTGCCGAAAGACGCCGTCGTTTTCAGCGAAGACACGTCGATCCTGTTCAAGGAAACCCGGGTCGTTCGCATGTGGGACGAAAAGAACCGGACGCTGGTCTATCTGGCGATCAGCCGCAAACTGATCGAGGGCGCACCCGCCAACAGTATTTCGACCGTGCCCGTAATGCCCTGGGGAGGGCGCTGAGCCTGCCGTATTACAAAATGTTACAAATTGCCGATGAGCCGCCAAGCCGCAATTGGCATACACTTTGGTGGCGATCTGAACGTCGCGCTTTCGACAACCTTCAAGGAGTACACGCCATGGCCACCAAGAAAAAAACCAAGGGCAAGAAACCCGCCCCGAAGTGATTTCTGACAGGCTTGGCCTGTTTGTTGACCAACAAAGAAGCAGGCGAGAGTCTGCTTTTTTGTTTTACTCTGACTCAAGTTATGAGCCTTCTTGCCGACGCGCCCCTAGATCCGTTCCGGCCACGCGATTTTCTTCGCTTTCTGGTCGGTTCGGCATTGTTGTGCATGCTGGGCATGATCCTGCTGCAGGAGCTTTGCAGTGCAGCGACGACCTGGCTGGTTATTCGCATCGCCCACGACATCACGGACGGCACCGTGGCGGCGGGAAACTTCGCCTGGATCGTGTGTTCGCAGACGATCTCCTACGTGGCGGGAGCGGTGAGTTGGATTTTTGCCGAGCGCGCGGGGTTCTCTGCCTATTCCCGCTACATGTTGCACTTCGCACGCAAGAACCGATTTCAGACGGCCTTGCTCAATGACTCGGTTGCGCGCGAACAGACCGAGCCTTTTCTGACCAGCGAAACGTTTCATGTCTGCTTTGAATTGATCTTCACCCTCCAGTTTCACTTGCGATTGTTTTTCCAGTTGCTTTTCAACTCGCTGGTGCTCGGTCTGGAAATCGACGCCGGTCTGCCGCTGGCCTTTGCGGCGGCTTTTGTCATTCTGGCAACGCTGCAATGGTTCCTGCGCCAGCCGCTTGCCGACGCCTATCTGCACAACCAGCGCATGACCAATCGCATGACGGCGCGCACCTATAACGCCTGGGACAACATCTTCACCGGCAACCGCTACAATTTTGCCTTCTGGCACCGCGATTTTCGCC
>DBMG01000013.1:104239-121491 GCA_002304785.1 Candidatus Accumulibacter sp. UBA704
TGATTGCCCTGGTGCTGGTGCTGTCCATGACGGCCTGGATCGCCGTGCGCGATGCCGGTCAGATGGCGCTATTGATTTCGCTCGCGGCAACGTTGCCGCGCCAGATAGAAATGACGCTCGACATGCACCAGTTGACTGTCGGATTTACCGATCTGGTTGCCGTATGGACACGCATCAAGGGTGTCTGCCAGCACCTTTGCCCCGTGCCTGATCCAGGTTTCGTCCGGCGAATTGGTTTCGGCGGGGTTGTCCTCAAGGAGGGCAGCAACGAACGGCGATGCACATCGCTGGCCGACGCCGTGCAGCGCGTTCTCGCCGAGCCGACCGGACTGATTGCCGTGCGCGGCGGCAACGGGAGTGGGAAATCGACGCTGCTGGCCGCCCTGAAGGCGAAACTGCATGGCCGTGCCTTCTACTGGCCGACGCAGGACCGGCTGGCCTTTGCCTTCAACAGTGGCAGCGTTTCACGGACTCCGGCGGAAGACGATTCGGACGATCCCGAGGTCCTCAGTGCTCAGGAGGAAGCGGAGCAGAAAAAAGGTTATTCGTCGGGCGAGCGGCAACTTCAGGTGCTGCGCGAGATTGTCTCGGCGACGGCCTATCCGGTCTACCTGCTCGATGAATGGGATGCCAACCTCGATGCGGCCAACCGCTCGGCGGCGACAGCCTTGGTTGAGGAACTTGCGCGACGGGCGCGGGTCATTGAGGTATCCCATCGGGACCGACCATGAGTAACCTTCTTCGTTCTCTTCTGTTTTGGCTCGTGTTTCTCGGCACCCCGGTTTTCGGCGCCGAACCAGAGATCAGGGTTTCCGTCGAGAAAAGCGGCGGTGCCTTTGTTGTCGATGCCGATGTCGACTTGCCGTACCCTGTCAGGACGGTTTGGGAAGTCATGACCGATTTCGACAACATGGCGGGAATTCTCAGCAATCTGAAATCCAGCAGAATTGTCCGGCGCAAGGAAACTGGCCTGGTGGTGCAGCAGGAGGGAACGGCGAAGTACGGTCCGTTTTCCTACAACTTCTCGTCCGAACGAAAGATCCACTTGGAGCCGATGAAACGCATTCTTGCGCGGCAAATTTCGGGGAATGCGAAGCGTTTTGAAAGTTTGGTCGATTTGGCGCAGACGGGCAGTGGGACAATGGTCCACTATCATGCGGAAATCGAGCCGGATTCGGCTATCGCACGAATGTTCGGCGCGCCATTCGTCCAGCATGAGGTGGAAGAACAATTTCATGCCATGGCTGGTGAAATGGGGAAGCGCTCGAAGCTGTAAAGGCTTCGCTCCGTGCAGGCCCGTTGTGTCGCCAGGGCGATCCAGCGCTGAGTTACTCCATGCCCGAACCGCATGTCGCCCGGCGCAAACGGTCGGCGACAGCATCCCACTCGGGGTTTTCTGGAATGGCTTCGACGAGAATGACATCGCCTCCTGCCTGATCCAGTTCGCGCAAGGCGGCGTACAGGCCACGCGCGTAACCGTCCGGCGCGTCGGGAAGCTGGCAATGCGAATGCGCGGAGGGCAAGGACAGGTCGCTGTGCATAAGCAGGCTGTATCGGCGTTTGGTTCGCTGCAACTCTTCTACGGCCTGAGCCAGGCCTTGCTTGGCTACCAGTCGCATTGGCGTCCGCGGAGCGTAGTGCGCGTCGAGGGAACCGGATACGCGAGGGACTCCCGCAGATTTCATGGTGTCGGGAAGTTCGGGCATCTCGCCGATGACTCTTTCAATCTGCTCCGGCGTGATGTGCCCGGGTCGCAGCAAACGCGGCGGCATCCCGTCGCGTGAAAGATCGACGATGGTCGATTCGATGCCGACGTGGCAAGGCCCTCCGTCCAGCACCAGGGTAACGGCATCGCCCAGTTCTGCGCGCACATGTCCGGCATCGGTCGGACTGATGCGCCCGAAGCGGTTGGCAGAGGGGGCCGCGATACCACACAATCCGTTACGTCCGCCACCGGCCTGGGCGTAGGCGCGCAGCAGGGCCAGAGCCAGAGGATGCGCCGGTACGCGCACGCCGACGGTATCTTGTCCGCCGGTAACAGCCTTGGGCACGCCGGGCGCGCGTTTGAGGATCAATGTCAGCGGCCCGGGCCAGAACGCCTCGGCCAAATCCCAAGCTTGCTGCGGGATATCGCGCGCCCATTGGTCGAGATGTCCGGCTCCGGCCAGATGGACGATCAACGGATGATCGGCGGGCCGGCCCTTGGCTGCGAAAATCTTGGCTACGGCTTCCGGGTTGGCGGCATCTGCTCCAAGGCCATAGACCGTCTCGGTAGGAAACGCCACGAGTTCTCCGGCCTGCAGCAGCCGGACGGCTTGCGCCAGGTCGCGGTTAGTCGGATCACTCATGGTTTGGAACGGAGTGTCTGTCAGGGCAGATCCTGCAATGTTTTGGAAAGCACCTTCTCGGTTTGCTGCGCACGGTATTCGTGCAGTTTTGCCGCCAGTTCGGCATCGCTCAACGCCAGCATGGCGACCGAGAACAGCGCTGCGTTGGTAGCGCCGGCCTCGCCGATGGCGAAGGTGGCGACGGGAATGCCGCCTGGCATCTGCACCATGGCCAGCAGGGAGTCCAGTCCCTGCAGGTGCTTGGATGGCATTGGCACCGCCAATACCGGCAGTTCGGTCTTGGCGGCGAGGACACCGGCCAGATGGGCAGCGCCGCCGGCGGCACCGATCAGTATCTTCATGCCGCGTTGCTGTGCGGTTGAGGCGTAGTCGAGCGCGGCGTCGGGCGTCCTGTGCGCAGACAGTACCCTGGCCTCGTAGGCGATGCCGAATTTCTTCAGCGTTTCGGCACAGAGGCGCATGACAGGCCAGTCGCTGTCCGAGCCCATTACGATGCCAACAAGCGGTTGATGCGACATGATTGTCTCCTTTGGTCTGGTGTGTCAGGTGTTCGCCGAGCGCTCGGCGCTTTCGAGCGTATTGGCCAGCAACATGGTGATCGTCATCGGGCCGACTCCGCCGGGGACCGGCGTGATGAACGAAGCGACTTCCTTGGCCGATTCGAAATCGACATCGCCACAAAGTTTCCCATCCGGGAGGCGATTGATGCCGACGTCGATGACCACGGCTCCCGGTTTGATCATGTCGCCGGTAATCATTTTTGGTCTGCCGATGGCGGCGACCAGAATGTCGGCACGCAGGCAATGGGCCTTCAAGTCACGTGTTTGCGAGTGACAGACGGTGACCGTGGCGCCGGCATGCATCAGCAGCATAGCCATCGGTTTGCCGACGATGTTCGACCGACCGACGACGACGGCCTCCTTGCCCTTGAGACTGATCCCCGCTTCTTCGAAGAATTTCATTGCGCCGTAGGGCGTGCAGGGGATGAAGCAGGGCTGGCCTTGTACCAGGGCGCCGACGTTTTCGGCGCGAAAACCGTCGACGTCCTTTTCCGGGGCGATCGCGTCGAGTAAGGCTTCGGTATCGAAATTCCTGGGCAACGGAAGCTGAACGAGGATGCCGTGGATTTTCGGGTCGGCATTGAGTTCCGCGATCTTGTCGAACACTGCACTCGGTTCGATGTCAGCCGGGTAAGCATGTTTCTCGGAATGGAAACCGGCCTGGGCGCAGGCATTGACCTTGTTGCGTACATAGACCTGTGATGCCGGATCCTCGCCAACCAGAATGACTGCGAGCCCGGGGCGCATGCCTTGGAGTGCAAGTTCTTCCGCCCTTTGTTTGAACCCCGCGCGCAGCTTTTGTCCGAGCGCGTTGCCGTCGAGAATTTGTGCCGTCATGGAGTATTCCAAAGAGTTGTGCGGTGAGATGATCCGAACAAAAAAGCAAAACCCGATAGCTGGCTATCGGGTTTTTTTGGCGGAGACGGAGGGATTCGAACCCTCGATTCAGGTTTTGCCCGAATGCTCCCTTAGCAGGGGAGTGCCTTCGACCTCTCGGCCACGTCTCCGGAAGGGCGCGATGATAGCCTTTCCGGTCGTCCCGGTCAAACGATTGATCCGGGAATTAAATCGCCTTGTCGAGACCGAATGCCTTATGCAGAACACGCACGGCCAGTTCCAGGTATTTTTCCTCGACAACAACCGAAATCTTGATCTCGGATGTGGAAATCATCTGGATGTTGATGCCTTCGGCGCCGAGTACATTGAACATCTTGCTGGCAACACCAGGATGCGAACGCATGCCGACGCCCACCGCCGACACCTTGCAGATCTTGTTGTCGCCAACCACGCCGCGTGCTCCCAGTTTCTCCGCCGTGCCCTTAAGAATTTCCGTCGCCTTGGCATATTCGCCGCGATTGACCGTAAACGAGAAATCTGTGGTTCCGTCGTGCGCGACGTTCTGGATGATCATGTCGACATCGATGTTGGCGTCGGCTATCGGGCCAAGCAACTGGTAGGCAATGCCGGGACGGTCGGGAACCCCGAGAATGGTCAGCTTGGCCTCGTCGCGATTGAAGGCGATTCCGGAAATGATCGGTTGTTCCATTTGCTTGTCTTCCTCAACAGTAATCAGAGTACCTTCGCCTTCGTCCTGGAAGCTGGAAAGTACGCGCAGTTTGACCTTGTATTTGCCGGCAAACTCGACGGAGCGGATCTGCAGAACCTTCGAGCCGAGGCTGGCCATTTCCAGCATTTCTTCGAAGGTGATGGTGTCAAGTTTTCGCGCCGCCGGCTCGACGCGGGGGTCGGTGGTGTAAACGCCGTCGACGTCGGTATATATCTGGCATTCGTCAGCCTTGAGAGCGGCGGCTAGAGCTACTGCGGATGTGTCCGAGCCGCCGCGGCCGAGGGTCGTGATGTTGCCGTCTTCGTCTGCTCCTTGGAATCCGGCAACGACCACGATGCAGCCATCGGCCAGATCCTTGCGGATCTTGTCGTCGTCGATCTGAAGGATGCGCGCCTTGGTGAAGGTGCTGTCGGTCAGCACGCGCACCTGCGGACCGGTGTAGCTCTTCGCCTTCAGCCCTTCTTCCTTAAGTGCCATGGCCAGCAGGCCAATAGTCACTTGCTCGCCGGTCGACGCGATTACGTCCAGTTCCCTTGGGTCCGGAGAGACGGAAATCTCCTTGGCCAAAGCGATCAGGCGGTTGGTTTCGCCGGACATGGCCGACGGAACCACAATAATGTCATGCCCCTGTGCTTTCCAGCGGGCAACCCGTTTGGCAACGTTCTTGATCCGGTCGGTTGATGCGACCGACGTGCCACCAAATTTCTGAACTATCAGAGCCATTCACTATCCAAAAGTTGAGCGCGAGAACTAACGATTCTATCCGAACACTTGTTTGAAACACAAGGGTATTTCTGGAGTGGCGTGACCTGGAGGCACAGTTGAAACGAATGAATAAATGCCGCTTGCAATGGCATATGTTCATGTTCTATACTCAATCCACTATAACGAAAGTTATATATGTTTCGGAGTTGCAGACTCGATAGTCGATGTTGACTAAATCAGACTTCCCTACGGCATTGAGCCGCGTGAAAGGACACAAATGAGTGCTACAAAAACGAATGACAAGATCAACGAACCCCGTGAGATTCGCCGCAAGCTTGGTTTGAATCAGCAGCAGTTTTGGTCAAAAATCGGTGTAACGCAGAGTGGTGGGTCGCGTTATGAGAGCGGCCGCAATATGCCGCGTCCCGTGAAAGAGCTGCTTCGTCTCGTCCATGTGGAACAGGT
The DNA here is from genome assembly GCA_002304785.1 of Candidatus Accumulibacter sp. UBA704. Classification (GTDB taxonomy): domain Bacteria; phylum Pseudomonadota; class Gammaproteobacteria; order Burkholderiales; family Rhodocyclaceae; genus Propionivibrio. Next base: position 109,885 of record DBMG01000013.1, read on the forward strand.
CGATATCCAGCGTATCAAACGCGATGATGTTGATGTTGTCGACTACCTCAAGAGCGAGGATCCCGAACTCTACAAGACCTTGAAGAAGGCTGCCAAGGCAAAGAAGAAGGCTGGGTAAGCAACTCCGTTAGGGGTTTTCCACGACGCATACTCCGAGCGCAGCGATGCGCAGGGCGAACAAGGACAGGCTTTTGGCGCTGAGCGCCGAAAGCCTGTTTGCTTCTGGTTGCTGCGAGGGCCGGGCCATTCCGTAGAGGTGCACGCCTTTTATCTGCTTGGCGATCGATGAAATGAGTTCAAGATAGGCGGCGAACTCGTCCTCCGCGATAGGCTGCCCGTCGATAGCAAAGAAACAACTCTGAATCCAGGTCGGCGCGAGTGCCGCGCATGCGGAGGCTGCATCCAGTATCTTGTCGGGTGTCATCCGTACGCCATTGACCAGCGATATTCCCTTGGTCGTGCCTCGGTCGATCTTGAACCATACCTCGCCGCCAAGTTCCCCGATCAGGGCGATGCCTCGGCGCACGTCGGGGCGGTGCATCAGGCTGCCGTTGGTGATTACGCGTAACCTGACGCTGTCGCGCAAGCCGAAATCGTCCAGTACGTGTCCCGCGATTGCGACTGCTTCCGCAAATTCAAGGGAGCTCGTGGGTTCCCCGTTGCCCGAGAAGGCGACATCGACAAGGCGCCGCGATCCTGGCGGGGTGTTTTTCTCAAGAAAGTCCCCCGACGTTGCGCCTCGCAAGAATTGCCTCAGTTCAGTTTCCAACAGCGGGAGGTCTATCTGTGGAGGCGCACCGCGCTTCAGGTTGGGGACTTGGCAGTAGATGCAAGCCCAGTTGCAGGCGTTGTTGGTGTTGAGGTTGATCCCAACTGAAACCCCCCCGGCTCGCCGCGAAATCACAGGATAGACGTATTTCATGCCGGCACTGTCCCGGCTGTGGTCATGCACGTTCAGCATAGCCGTTCATCTCCTGTCTTGTGGCCCGAAAAGCCAAGTATTCTGCAATGATATAATCGCATTCGGTTTTTTCTCCGAGTTTGTCATGCTTGTCACCCGTCGCCTTGAGTTTGATGCCGGTCATCGTATTCCCGACCACCGGAGCCAATGCCGGCACTTGCATGGGCATCGCTATGTTCTCGAAGTCACCCTTGCCGGCCAGATCATCGAAAAGGAAGGGGATCCGGCCAACGGTATGGTGATGGATTTCTCGGAAATCAAGTCGCTGGCGAAGAAACATCTGGTCGACTGTTGGGACCATGCCTTCCTCGTCTATTCAGGCGATGCCAGAGTGGTTGAGTTTCTCGGTACTTTGCCCGGGCACAAGACCGTGGTTCTTGACTGCATCCCGACTGCCGAGAATCTGGCTGAGCATGCGTTCAGAACTCTCGATGCTGTGTATCGCGACACGTTTGGAAATCAGTTGCGTCTGGAGCGGATACGCCTTTACGAAACGCCGAACTGCTGGGCTGATGCTGTGCGCAGATAGGGGCGCGGCTGTGGCTAGGCGGCCCTAACGGCGTGCATCAGGTAATTGACATCTGTATTCGTGCCAAGGCCGTATTTGTTGCTGAGCGGGTTGTACGTCATTCCGATCAGTTCATCTGGTTCAAGGCCCACGCTCCTCGCCCAGCGCGAAAGTTCCGATGGTTTGAGGAATTTTGCGTAGTCATGCGTTCCCTTGGGAAGCATCTGCAAGATGTATTCCGCACCAAGGACGGCGAAAAGATACGCCTTCGGGTTGCGATTGATGGTGGAGAAGAAGACGTGTCCACCAGGTTTGACCAAAGCCGAACACGCGGCAACGATGCTGGCTGGGTTCGGCACGTGCTCAAGCATTTCCATGCAGGTGACGACGTCGAACGTCCCGGCCGCCTGGGTTGCGAGCTCTTCGGCGGAAACAAGTCTGTAGTCGACTTTCTTCCCGCTTTCCAACAGGTGCAGCCTGGCGACCCCGAGAGCCTTTTCGGACAGGTCGATTCCGGTAACCGTGGCCCCCAAGCCGGCCATGCTCTCGGAGAGGATGCCGCCTCCACATCCTACGTCGAGAACGGCTTTTCCGGCGAGTGCAGCGTGCCCGTCAATCCAGCCCAGGCGAAGCGGATTGATTTCATGCAGCGGCCTGAATTCGCTTAATGGATCCCACCAGCGGTGAGCGAGCTGGCTGAATTTGTCGAGTTCCTGAGGGTCGGCGTTGTGCATGGTGGTCAAGCATCGGAGAGTGGTCAAATAAAAAAGCCCTGCCGAAGCAGGGCTTTTATTGTATCGGCCAGAATTACTTCTTGGTACCGATGATTTCGATGTCGACGCGACGGTCAGGTTGCAGGCACTCGATGACCTTGGCGCTCTTCGGTCCCTTGCACTGGTCGGGCTTCGTGACCGGCTGCTTGCTGCCCTTGCCTTCGGTGTAGATACGGTTAGCCGGGATGCCCTTGCTTACCAGGTAGTCCTTGACGGAAGCGGCACGCTTCTCGGACAGCTTCTGGTTGTAAGCGGCGCTACCAATGCGGTCGGCGTGACCGACGGCGATAACCACTTCAAGAACGAGCTGGTTCGACTTGGCGACGACGTCGTCAAGCTTGGCCTTGCCTTCCGGGCGCAGCGTGGCCTTGTTGAAGTCGAACAGGGCGTCAGCGGCGACGGTTACCTTCTCGCGGGCCGGAGCGGTAGCCGGAGCAGCCGGAGCAGCAGCCGGAGCAGCAGCCGGAGCAGCCTTGGGCTCACAGACTTCCTTTGGCAGCAAGTCCTTGTCGCACTTGCAGCCTGCCGGATCCTTGGCAGCAGCGGCCGGGGTCCAGAAGTTCGTGCGCCAGCACAGACCGAACGGGTCTGTTGCGACTTCGCCACGGCCGTCGATGACGTAAACGCGATCAACGGCCTGGGCTTGCGCCAACGAGGCGCACAGGCCAATGGTTGCGGCCATCAAGGCCATCATGGAATGTTTTGCTGTTTTATTCATCTTGATTCACCTCGTTAGTTAGAGCCTGCGGGTTTGTCCGATCGGCTTGTTGTGACTCATTGTTAAATTACTACGTCAAGTATCTTGCGGACGGATTTGATTCTGCCATAAAGCCGCGAGATTTATCAACTCAATTTCACTGGCTCCAAGCAGCTTTCCGTCTGAAACACGAGCACTTCCAGCCACCCAAACATCAGATACATGCTCACGTCCTGCCGAATAAGCAAGAAGTGATAGTGGATCGTAGCACGGTGCCAAAATCGAGTCATATATTTTCAGGGCGCACAGATCGGCCTGTTTTCCCGCGCAAATGCTGCCGATTTCCGTGTCCAGACCGAGCGCGCGCGCGCCGCCAAGGGTGGCCATGCGCAACGCCTGATGTGCACCGATGGCGTCTGCGCGGCCGCTTTGTCCCTTGGCCAGGAGCGATGCCATGCGCATTTCATGAAGAATGTCCAGGCGGTTGTTGCTGGCGGCGCTATCTGTCCCAAGGCCAATGTTCACGCCGCTTTCAGAGAGTTCCACGACTGGGGAGATGCCGCTGGCGAGCTTGAGGTTGGAACTGGGGCAATGGGCGATCGAGCAGCCATGCTGGGCCAGTAGTGCCATTTCGTGCACGTCGAGATGGACCCCGTGGACCGCGATAAACGCTGGGCCCAGTACCCCGAGGCGGCGCAGGCGCTCCAATGGACGCATCCCGAATTGTCCGACGCTGTCGTCTATTTCCCGTCGGGTTTCATGGAGGTGCAGGTGAATGGGCATGTCGCATTGCTCTGCCAGCGTAAGAACCTTGGCGAAACTGCGATCGCTGACCGTGTATGGCGCGTGCGGGGCCAGGCAGAAGCTGAGCAGCGGGCTGTCGCGCAGCTCGTCTCGAATGGCCATGCCTTTTGCCAGGTAGTCGTCCGAGTCGGCGGCGTAGGCGGTCGGAAAATCGATGGCGATCAGTCCGATTGCCGCCCGCATTCCCAGCTCCAGTGCGGCTTTGGCGGCAGCGTGCGGGAAAAAATACATGTCGTTGAAACAGGTAATGCCCCCGCGCAGCATTTCGGCGCAGGCCAGCAGCGTTCCGTCATGCACGAACTGCGCGGATACGTGTTTGGCCTCGGCCGGCCAGATGTGCTTTTGCAGCCAATCCATCAGAGGCAGGTCGTCGGCAAGGCCTCGCAGCAGGCTCATTGCCGCATGCGTGTGCAGATTGACCAACCCTGGAATCAGGATGTGATCGGGCAGTCGTTTTACTTCTTTGGGAGTGAATCGAATAATTGCTTCGGGGTGTTGCAAAATTGCAACAATTCGCCCCTGATCAATCGCGACTGAATGATTTTCCAGAACAGTATTGGCCGGTTCTACGGGAATGATCCACTTTGCTTCGATAAGGAGGTCAATGGGTAATGGCATCGTAGGAATCGGTAGTGGCGGTTGGGTCGGTCCGGTCGGCAAAACTCCAGTTTATCGGTAGCTTACTTCGGATCCGGGATTTTTTGTCCGAGGATTGCCGGGAAGGGTTCAGCCGCCCGGAACGGGGGTGTGGCCGCGTGCTAGAATTGCACGTTCGACAGAATGACAATACCGACGCCGAAGTCAGGAGTTGCCGGATCAACCGGTTTCAGAATTGGAACAAGCCGTGGAAACCTTCGCCAAAGAAACTCTCCCCATCAGTCTCGAAGACGAGATGCGCCGCTCGTATCTCGATTACGCGATGAGCGTGATCGTGGGACGGGCATTGCCCGATGCTCGTGACGGCCTCAAGCCGGTTCACCGCCGCGTGTTGTTCGCTATGCACGAGCTGGGAAACGACTGGAACAAGGCCTACAAGAAATCGGCGCGTGTCGTCGGCGATGTGATCGGTAAGTATCACCCGCATGGCGACACGGCCGTGTACGACACCATCGTGCGCATGGCGCAGGATTTTTCGCTGCGTTACATGCTGGTCGATGGGCAGGGTAATTTCGGCTCGATCGACGGCGATAATGCGGCGGCAATGCGTTACACCGAAGTTCGCATGGCGCGCATCGGCCACGAGCTGTTGGCCGACATCGACAAGGAAACCGTCGATTTCGGACCGAACTACGACGGTTCGGAGCAGGAACCGCTGATCATGCCGGCGCGGATACCCAACCTGCTCATCAATGGCTCGTCGGGGATTGCGGTGGGCATGGCGACGAACATTCCGCCGCACAATCTCAATGAAGTGATCGACGCGTGTCTTGCCCTGTTGCGCAACCCCGAGATGTCGATCGATGAATTGATCGACATCATCCAGGCGCCCGATTTTCCGACCGCCGGGATCATCTACGGGGTGTCCGGTGTGCGCGAGGGTTATCAGACCGGCCGTGGCCGCGTCGTGATGCGCGGCCGCACGCATTTCGAGGACATCAAGGGCAGCGCCGATCGCCAGGCGATCATCATCGACGAGTTGCCGTATCAGGTTAACAAGCGCTCGCTGCTGGAAAAGATTGGTGAGCTGGTCAACGACAAGAGGATCGAGGGAATCGCCGACCTGCGCGACGAATCGGACAAGTCAGGCATGCGCGTGGTCATTGAACTGAAGCGCAACGAAGTCCCCGAGGTCGTGCTCAACTGCTTGTACAAGCAGACGCAACTGCAGGACACCTTCGGCATGAACATGGTGGCGCTGGTCGACGGCCAGCCGCGCCTGCTCAACCTGAAGCAGATGCTCGACTGTTTCCTGTCGCACCGGCGCGAGATCATCACCCGGCGTACCGTGTATGAACTGCGCAAGGCGCGCGAACGGGCGCACATCCAGGAAGGCTTGGCGGTGGCGCTGGACAACGTGGACGAGATCATCGCCCTGATCAAGGCCTCGCCGACACCTGCGGACGCGCGGCGGGGACTGATGTCGCGGCTGTGGCAGTCGGCGACCGTGGCGGAAATGCTGCAGCGCGCGACGCTGGACGCCACGCGGCCGGAAGGCCTGGCGCTGGAGTACGGGTTGTCGAGGAGCGGCTATCTGCTCTCCGAGGCACAGGCGCAGGCCATTCTCGAACTCCGCCTGCAACGCCTGACGGGGCTTGAACGCGACAAAGTCGTCGCCGATTTTGCCGAACTGCTGGAACGCATTGCCGATCTGATGGATATCCTGGCCCGTCCGGAACGCATCACCGAGATCATCGTCGAGGAACTGGAGGCGATCCGCGCCCAGTTCGGCGACAAGCGCCGCTCGGAGATCGTCCTCGACACGCAGGATTTAGGCATAGAGGATTTCATTACCCCGCAAGATATGGTGGTCACGCTTTCGCACACCGGCTACATCAAGTCGCAGCCGCTCGCCGACTATCGCGCCCAGCGCCGCGGCGGACGCGGCAAGCAGGCGGCGTCGGTCAAGGAAGACGATTTCGTCGACCATTTGTTTACTGCCAATACCCACGATTACATCCTGTGCTTCTCCAACCGCGGCCGGGTGTACTGGCTCAAGGTATATGAGGTGCCGCAAGGCGCGCGCAGCGGGCGCGGCAAGCCGATCGTCAACATGTTCCCGCTCGAGGAGGGCGAGAAGATCAACGCCATCCTGCCGATCAAGGAATTCGTCGAGGACCGCTTCATCTTCATGTGTACGGCGCAGGGAACGGTCAAGAAAACACCGTTGTCCGACTTTTCCAATCCGCGCAAGGCCGGCATCATCGCCGTGGCGCTGGACGAGGGGGATTTCCTGATCGGTGCCGAGGTGACCAGCGGGACGCAAGACATCGTGCTGGTTTCGGATGCCGGCAAGGCCGTCTGGTTCGATGAGGAGGATGTGCGCCCGATGGGCCGCACGGCTCGCGGCGTTCGCGGTATGCGGCTGGGAGAAGGGCAGCAGGTCCTGTCGCTGCTGGTGGCCGAAAATCATCAGGAAACCGTGCTGGTGGCCACCGAGAACGGTTTTGGCAAGCGCACGGTGCTGGCGGATTTCCGGCACTCCGGCCGTGGCAATCAGGGCGTTATCGCCATTGCCGCGAGCGAGCGCAACGGCAAGGTCGTCGCGGCGCGACTGGTCAAGGACGAGGACGAGATCATGCTGATCACGACCGGCGGCGTGTTGATCCGTACCCGCGTTGCCGAAATCCGCGAACTCGGTCGGGCGACCCAGGGCGTGACCCTGATTGCGCTCGACGAAGGCGAAAAGCTGGCCGGTCTGGAGAAAGTGGTCGAAACCGAAGATGATTCGGAAAACGGTACCGATGGCAATGGGGCAACGGAGCAAGCACTGGAGTGATTCTGAGCGGTGAGCGTACTGCCCTTGCATTCCATGCCAAAAACGAGTGTTTCTTTTTGACGGGACTGCCTGTATTGATATGAGCGACGAACTGAAGAAAGAACTCTCCGCTGTGCGCGGCGAAATCGATGCGATCGATGCGCAGTTGCTTGAACTGCTGAACCGCCGTGCCGGATGTGCGCAAAAGGTTGGCGAAATCAAGGCGACTCACGGCGAAGCCGGTTTCATCTACCGTCCGGAGCGCGAAGCCCAGGTCTTGCGGCGTATTCAGGAGTTGAACCATGGACCGCTGCCTGACGAAAGCGTGACGTGGTTTTTCCGGGAAGTCATGTCGGCGTGCCTGTCTCTGGAGCGGCCTTTGGGCGTGGCTTTCCTCGGGCCGCTCGGAACATTTTCCGAAAGCGCGGCCACGAAGCATTTCGGGCATGCGGCGCAGCTCCTCCCGCAGTCCTCGATCGACGACGTATTCCGGGAAGTCGAGGCCGGTCATGCCGATTTTGCCGTGGTACCTGTCGAGAATTCGACCGAAGGCGCCATTGGCCGGACGCTGGATCTGCTGATGTCCACGCCGCTGAAAGTTTGCGGTGAGGTTGTCCTGCGTATCCATCAGCATTTGCTGACGAAGGAAACGTCGCTTGATGCAATCGGCAAGGTTTATTCGCATGCACAGTCGCTGGCGCAGTGCCATGAATGGCTCAACCGCTCGTTGCCCAACGTGCAGCGTATCTCGGTGGGAAGCAATGCGCAGGCTGCCCAGTTGGCAGCATCGGAGTCCGGGTCTGCGGCGCTGGCGGGCGAGGCAGCCTCCGAGCGCTATGACTTGCCGATGCTGGTCAGCAACGTCGAGGACGAGCCGAACAATACCACGCGCTTTGTTGTTCTCGGCCGGCAGGAGGCCGGGCCCTCTGGGCGAGACAAGACGTCGTTGATCATGTCCGCGCCCAATCGTACCGGTTCTCTCTGTGAACTGCTTGCCCCCATGTCCGAGGCCGGGGTGTCGATGACTCGCCTGGAGTCGCGTCCGGCGCGGCATACCCTGTGGGAATACGTGTTTTACGTCGATATCGAAGGGCACAAGGACGATCCGGAGGTGGCCAGGGCGTTGGCCGAACTGGCACGCCGTGCGGCCTACCTCAAGGTGCTTGGTTCCTATCCCGTCGCCGTCTACTGAGTAACCCATCCCATCTTTTCATCATCCCCTTTTCGAGGATTGAGCATGTCCGTCTGTGACCAATCGTTGCCTTACGTTCGCGCCATTTCGCCCTATCAACCCGGCAAGCCGATCACCCAGCTGGCCCGTGAAATGGGAATTCCCGTCGAGCGGATCGTCAAGCTGGCGTCCAACGAAAACCCGCTGGGCATGAGTCCGAAAGCGAAGGTTGCGTTGGAGAAAGCCGTCGGAAGCCTGGAACGCTATCCCGACGACTACGAGCTCAAGGCCGCGGTGGCCGAGCACACCGGTTTCGGCATGGAGCGTGTCGTTCTCGGCAACGGGTCGAACGACCTGCTCGACATGGCCGCGCGGGTGTTTCTGGCACCTGGGCGTTCCACCATCTTTTCACAACATGCCTTCGCCGTTTATCCGCTGGCTTCGTTGTCGGTTGGCGCAGAACTTATCGCCGTCCCGGCGAAGAATTTCGGCCATGATCTGGATGCCATGCTTACCGCCATCCGACCGGATACACGCCTGATCTGGATCGCCAACCCGAACAACCCGACCGGCACCTTCGTACCGTATCCGCAGCTCAAGGCCTTCATGCAATCGGTGCCGGCCGACGTCGTGGTGGTCCTGGACGAGGCCTACAACGAGTATCTTCCGCCGGAGGTCCGCGCCGATTCCAAGGAGTGGCTTGCCGAGTTCCCGAATCTGATCATCACCCGGACGTTCTCCAAGATCTACGGGCTGGCCGGACTGCGTATCGGCTATGCGTTGACCTCTGCCGCCATTGCTGACCTGATGAATCGTGTGCGCCAGCCGTTCAATTGCAACAACCTGGCGCTGGCGGCGGCAACCGCAGCCCTCGACGATGGCGAGTTCGTGGCCCGTAGCCAGGAACTCAATCGGGCGGGGATGGAACAGCTGACGGCCGGATTCCAGCGATTCGATTTCGATTTCATCCCGTCGTACGGCAACTTCATTGCCTTTCGGGCCGGCAACGCCGCTTCCGTCAACGAGAAGCTGCTCCGGCAAGGCGTGATTGTTCGTCCGATTTCCGGCTACGGCATGCCCGAGTGGCTGCGCGTGACCATCGGTACCGAGGCGGAAAACCTTCGCTTCCTGGAAGCGCTCGAAAAGACACGCGGTTGAGGGCGGACGGATGAGTTTCGGGCCTGAGTTCGGCAAGGTTGTCGTTTTCGGTGTCGGCTTGATCGGAGGCTCATTTGCGCTCGCACTGAAGGCAGCCGGGCAGGTCGGCGAAGTGGTCGGCTTCGGGCGCAGTCTGGCCACGCTGACTCAGGCACTGGATCTCGGCATCATTGACCGGGTGGGGGCCAATCCGGGGCAGGAAGTGAGCGATGCCGACCTGGTGTTGATTGCGACACCGGTTGGCCAAATGCCGGAGATCATGTCCCGGATCGCACCCTACCTTGGCCCGGAAACGCTGGTTACCGACGGAGGCAGCACCAAGGCGGATGTCGTGGCCGCGGTGCGCGAGCATTTGGGTGAACGGGCCGGCCAGTTCATTCCGGCACACCCGATTGCCGGGGCGGAGAATAGCGGAGCCGCCGCTGCGCGGGCCGACTTGTACCGAGGCAAGAAAGTAGTGTTGACGCCGATGCCCGAGAATTCAGTGCTGAGCATCGCTCGTGTGCGTTCAGCCTGGGAATGGTGCGGCGCGCAGATCTTCGAGCTTTCGCCGGCGGAACACGACCGCGTCTTCGCCGCCGTCAGCCACCTTCCGCATCTGCTGTCGTTCGCACTGGTGCATGATCTGGCCGTGCGCGAAAACAGCGAACTCTATTTCAATTTTGCCGCGAGCGGCTTTCGCGACTTCACGCGCATTGCCGCCAGCCACCCCGAGATGTGGCGGGACATCTGCCTGGCCAACCGGGGCGCGCTGTTGGGCGAACTGGACCGCTATCGGGCGCAGCTCGACGAACTGCGCGATGCCTTGGCAAAGGGTGACGGTGCGGTCCTGGAAAAGACCTTCGATGTGGCGCGGACTGCACGTCGTGCCTGGGACGGGAACAAGACGAAATGAGTAGTGAGTTTATCGATCTGCCGGAACTGCTTTCGGCCAGAGGAAACGTGCGGCTTCCCGGCTCCAAGAGCATCTCGAATCGCGTCCTGCTGTTGGCGGCGCTTGCCGACGGAGTGACCGAGGTACGCGATCTGCTCGTATCCGACGATACCGCGCGCATGATTGAAGCACTGGGTGCCTTGGGCGTGGAGATTGTATCGCTGGGCGGAGACGTCTGGCGTATAAAAGGGGTCGGTGGCGTTTTCCCTCGGCGTCAGGCCGAGCTGTTTCTCGGCAACGCCGGAACGGCCTTCCGCTCGCTGACGGCGGTACTGGCTCTGTGCGGCGGGGAATATCGGCTATCTGGAGTGCCGCGCATGCACGAACGGCCGATCGGCGATCTGGTCGATGCCTTGCGCCAACTCGGCGCTGATATTGCCTGCACGGAAAACGAAGGCTATCCCCCATTGCACATCCGTCCTGCGGCGATCAAGCCCGGTGAGGTGGTGCGCATCCGCGGCGATGTGTCGAGCCAGTTCCTGACCGGCTTGCTCATGGCGCTGCCGCTGACCGGCGTCGAGACGACGATCGAGGTGATCGGCGAACTGATTTCCCGGCCCTATATCGAAATCACGTTGGCGACGATGGCGCGCTTTGGAGTGCACATCCGGCGCGACGGCTGGCAGCGTTTTATCGTGCCGGCAGGTTCCGCTTACCGCTCGCCGGGCACGGCCTATGTCGAGGGTGACGCGTCGTCGGCGTCGTATTTCCTGGCGTTGGGCGCTATCGGCGGGGGGGCGTTGCGGGTGGAGGGCGTTGGGCGTGATTCGATCCAGGGCGACGTGCGGTTTGCCGAAGCGCTCGCCCAAATGGGGGCTCATATCGAGATGGGCGAAAACTGGATCGAAGCGAGCGGGCCTGACCATGGCCGGTTACGGGGCATCGAGCTCGATTGCAACCATATTCCCGACGCGGCGATGACGCTGGCAACGACAGCGCTGTTCGCCGAGGGCGCAACGACCTTGAAGAACATCGGCAGCTGGCGCGTCAAGGAAACCGACCGCATCGCGGCGATGGCTGCAGAATTGCGCAAACTCGGCGCAACGGTGGAAGAGGGCAGCGATTTCATCCGCATCACTCCTCACTCCTCACTCCTCACGCCTCACGGGGGAATTGACACCTACGACGATCATCGCATCGCCATGTGCTTTTCCCTGGTGGCGTGCGGCGTTCCTGTGCGCATCAA
>DBMG01000009.1:0-2902 GCA_002304785.1 Candidatus Accumulibacter sp. UBA704
GAGTCAGGTTCGGGAACGACATCCCACGGGCGACCGCAGCCGACGCAGGTATTCGTTTTCGGGTTTGGCCGGCAAATGCCGGCGCAGACGTAAACCGTTTCGATACGTTCACCCTGATCGTTCATGCGCTCGATTCCCCACGTCGCTTCAGCACAACTTCCAGAATACTTCGCCGCTCGGCTTCCGAAGCATCGGGCCAGGCCGAAATCTCGTCGATCGTTCTCAGGCAGCCCCGGCACCAACCCGTCCGCGGGTCGAGCCGGCACTCGTTAATGCAGGGCGAAGCGGCTTTCGCGCGGAGAGGGTGGGTCGTATTCATTCGTAAAGACTGGTGTATTGGCTACTAGGCTCTGATGCTCCATCCGCAAAAACGTTCGCTTCCCGCCCTGACGGACGATCCGGGTTCAAGGTAGAATTAACGACGCCTCGACTCCCGGTCTTCCGCCATGCCGCCCGCGCCGATTTATCGAACCGAAGACATCCGCCGGATTGAAGCCGCCGCTTCCGGCCTTCCCCTGATGCAGCGTGCCGGCCGCGCCGCCGCCGAACTCGCCACCACCATCTGCACCGACCGAAACGCGCCGATACTGGTCCTCGCCGGTCCCGGCAATAATGGTGGCGATGCCTTCGAGGCCGCCCGCCTGCTGCGAGAGCGTTTTTTCGATACCTGCGTGGTATTCAGCGGAGACGTCGCCACGTTGCCAACCGATGCTGCCGATGCATTTCAACGCTTCTCTGCCGGCGGGGGCCAGATTTGCGCGAGCATCCCCGACGGGAAGCGCTGGTCGCTGATCATCGATGGACTCTTCGGCATTGGTCTCAAGCGCGAGGTCGGCGGTCTTCAAGCCGGCCTGATCGAGCAAGCCAACACGCTGTCGCGCCGTGACGGCTGTCCTTTGCTGGCACTCGACTGCCCGAGCGGGTTCGATGCCGATACGGGAACGCGACGGGGTGCGGCCATCCGCGCCAGCCATACGATCACCTTCATCGCCGCGAAACCCGGGCTGTTCACCGCCGACGGCCCCGATTTCTGCGGCAAGGTCGAGACGGCCCCGCTCGATCTGGACACGTCGAATTTCGCAGGGCATCCGGGATTTTGCATCACGCTTGACGCTTTCAGGGCACAACTTCAACCCCGGAAGCTGAACTCGCATAAAGGCAGTTTCGGCAGCGCCGGCATTCTCGGCGGAACCGCAGGCATGGTCGGCGCGGCACTGTTGGCCGCCCGGGCCGCGTTGCGCCTCGGCAGCGGGCGCGTCTATCTGGGGCTGATCGACGAAAAGGCACCGCCATACGATCCGGCGCAGCCGGAACTGATGATCCGCCGACCCGACCGACTGCTGGCCACCGATCTGTCGGCCTTGGGATGCGGGCCGGGCATGGGTAACAACGGAGAGGTGATCGACCTGATCGAGAATGCGTGCAGCCTCGATGTTCCGCTCGTCTTCGATGCCGATGCCTTGAACCGGATCGCCGAGAACGGCGAGTTGCATGTCGCGCTTTGCGCACGCACGGCTCCGACCCTGCTCACCCCTCATCCGGCAGAAGCCGCACGCCTGCTTGACTGCCAGACTTCCGAGATCCAGAACGACCGACTTGCCGCCGCACTGGAACTGGCGTCCCGCTTCGACGCGCACGTCGCCTTGAAAGGCTGCGGCACCGTCGTGGCCACTCCCGCTGGCCGCTGGTTCATCAACACCACCGGGAACCCGGGCCTGGCCACGGCCGGCAGCGGTGACGTGCTGACCGGTCTCGCTACCGCCCTGTTGGCCCAGGGATGGCCGCCTCTGGACGCCCTGCTCGCCGCAGTACATCTGCATGGTTGTGCCGCCGACCGGCTCGCGGCCAATGGAATCGGCCCGATCGGCATGACAGCGGGCGAACTGATCGACAGCGCCCGGGCCTGTTTCAACGAATGGATCCGATAGAAATCTGTTCGCCCGCACCGCGCAAAATGCCGGTCTCTTTTCTTTCCGCCCGGCAAAGAAACGCGCCAGACCAGATCGACCGCGACTCGTCGATCTAAAGCCACAGATTGTCCGCTTTCCCGGATGCCAGACATCCGAAGAATCCGCCCTCCCGAACATCCGCGGCTTCCACGGCGAGTTCATCCTCATGGCCTTCCGCATTCCCGCCAACACAGGAAAGTTCCCACCAGGCATGGCGCGGGCACGGTCCCTGCTACGAGAAGCAAAGCTGCGCCGATGCAATAAAAGACAAGTCGCACAAGAACCGGCGCAAGTTCCGCGCCTTTCGTGCTTGGATTCTTTTCCGAAAGTTTACAAAAATCCCTGGGGGTGGTCATGGGCAACAACCGATATCGCGATTTCCGCAAAGCAAGCTTATCAGCATTTTTCCTCTCATCCCTGCTGCTGCCGATTGGCGTTCAAGCCGCCGGAACGCTGCAGAAAATCGCCGAAACGGGCGCCGTTTCCATCGGCTTTCGCGAATCCTCTCCCCCTTTTTCCTATCTTGCGGAAACCAGGCAGCCGATCGGCTATTCAATCGAGCTCTGTACCAAAGTGATCGAGGCCGTCAAACGGGAACTGAAACGCACCAACCTCGTTGTCAAGTACGTTCCGGTGTCGACATCCAGCCGCATTTCGGCCCTGACTTCCGGCGAAATCGATCTCGAATGCGGATCGACCACCAGCACCGCGGAGCGCCGCAAAGAAGTCGAGTTCACCATTCCGACGTTCATTGCCGCCGCGCGCCTGCTGGTGCGCGAGGATAGCGGCATCAAGTCGATCTTCGATCTCTCCGGAAAAACCGTGGTCACCACGCAGGGCTCCAGCGCCGAACGCTTCTTCAAGGAGCGCAATGAGGAGCGCTCGCTACGCGCGACCGTGATCCTCGGCAAGGATCACGTGGAATCCTTTGCTCTCGTGGAATCCGGCAAGGC
>DBMG01000009.1:2990-24822 GCA_002304785.1 Candidatus Accumulibacter sp. UBA704
CTGGTCGATACGGAAATCGCCCGCATCATCACCAGCGGAGAAGTCCACGCCATCTACCGCAAGTGGTTCGAATCGCCGATTCCCCCGCACCGGAACAACCTCAGGATGCCCATGAGCTACATGCTGCGCGATTCATTCAAGATGCCAACTGCCTGGCTGCCGAACTGATCGGNNTAGCCGCCCGAGCGCCCGATCCCGGCGCAGCGCCCGGGAACGGCTTCTACCCCCGAAATAAGCGGCTGCAACACCGGCTGCAGTTCCTTGAGGATCTGCACCGGCAAGGCCGAGGTGAAATCGTAGTTGGCCGCCTTGGCACCGGGAACGAAGGCGGTCACGACGCCGTAGAAGCGATCGCCCAGGTAAAAGGCAAACGTCGCGGCACGGTTCATCACGCGCGAATTCTTGACTTCGCCGTCGGCACCGATGGTCTGGAAACGGTGGTCGCCGGTACCGGTCTTGCCGCCGACGCGGATCGGCTTGCCGTCGGCATCGCGATAGACATCCTTGACCCGCCGGGCGGTACCGCTATCGACGACGCGCAGCAAGGCACGCCGGGCAGTCTGGGCGACTTCGGGTAGCAGCACCTGCTCGCCGGCCTCGGTGCGACGCTCGAGCCGCGTTTCGTAAGGCGTTTCGGCGGCGAAGAGCAGGCTATCGACACGCACCGTCGGGCGACGAACCCCGTCATTGACCACGATGCCCATCAGTTCGGCAAGTGCCGCCGGCCGGTCGGCCGAACTGCCGATCGAAGTCGCCAGCGAGGGCACCAACTGTTCAAACGGATAGCCCAGCCGGCGCCACTCCGCGGCAATGCGCTCGAAGGCCGCAACTTCGACGACGATGTCGATGCGCACCTGCTGGGCATGGCGGAATCGGCTGGCGAACAGCCAGCGCGAGGCCTCGCGCCGTTCGGCGACGCTGTCGGCAACGATATCCCGCAATCCGGCGTCAGGGTGCGCCCGCATATAGCGCACCAGCCACAGCTCAAGCGGGTGAACGCGCGCCAGGTAGCCGAGATCCGAAAGGTTGTATTGGCGCGTCGCGTGGGTATCGTACAAGCGGCGCAGGCCGGCTTCGCTGCCGGCCTTGTCGCCAAGACGTTGGCGCATGAAGGCGACAAATACGTCGAAGGAACTGTCCGGATTCACCCCCAGGAACACCGCGGCCAACGGAGCCTGCCGCGCCGGCGCCGAATCGGCCAGAATGTCGAGGCGCTCGCCCGGGTCGATGTCGCGGTATTTGTGCCAGAAGGTGCGCAGGAAGCCGATTCCCTCGCGTTCGGCGAACCGGTTGAGGAAGTCTTCCCGGGCCTTCGCGTCACCTTCGCGCAGCCCGCGGGCCGGCGCATCCTCCGCCTCGTAGGCATGGTAGTGCGCCACGTCGTGCATGATACGGACGAACACCAGGTTCACCGATTGTTCGAGCGCCCCGGCGACGGTCGGTGTCTGCCCGTCGTCCTCGCGCTTGAAGTTGGAGAAGCGGTGCACCCCGCCGCCGGTGAAAAAGGTTTCGTTGGGGTTTGCCGAGTAGCGCCTCTCCAGCGCCGCATCGAGCATTACCTCAAGATTGGCCTCGCGGTGGTCGCGCAGGTAGCCGATGGCCCAGCTGCTCAGCCGGTCGCTGGGGCGGGTGGCGATTTCGGTGAGCTCCTTGGCATCCATCCCGGCGTAGCGCCGGTGCAGGTCGGCAATGACGTTCAGGTAGGACACGAGGGTGCGGAACTTGGCACTGGAGCCCAGGTCGAGTTTGGTGCCGGAATTGATGTCGAGCGGCTGATCGAGGTTGTCCGCCTGCACGCGCAGCAGGTTGCCGAGGGGCGTCGTCTCGTAGAGCGTGAAGCTGTAGTTGACGCCGGAAGGCTGACCGCGGGCGAGCAGCCGGGCTTCGCGGAAGCCACCACAGCGCAGGTAGTCGGCGTCGGCCATGCGCGAGAGCTGTGCCGTGACCGCCGATTGCGCGGCGGCGTCGAGCGTCGTCCTGGCCTCCATGTCGAAACGGTCGAGCGCGTACAGATCCTCGACGGCGAGCAGTTCTCCGAGCATCACGCGCACGTCGTTCACCGCCTTGCGCGAAACGAAGGACACGCTGCCGTTGTCCCTGACCCGGCGCGCCGGCGCAAGACGCGTGCGCAAGGCCGCGTCGCGCAGGCTTTCCGGGATGCCCCCTGCGCCGGCCAGCAGGCGCAGATAGCTGTCGGTCAGTCGGTCAAGCCGTTCGGTGGAGTCGAGCAGCAGCCCGGAAGGACGGCGCTGCGCAACGATCAGGGAAAGCGCTTCGCGGAACACCTGCGCGCGCAGATGCAGGTCGGCATTTTCGTCCGCCAGGATTCGGTTCGCCGTCGCAAAATCGCGCCCGTACCAGGCCCACAAGCCGTCGCCGATGCCGTTGACTTCGCCATAGCCGGCCAATCCGGCAAGCGGGACCGAGTTGAGGTAATCACGCACGATGCGCCGACGCGCGTCCAGCGTTTCCTCGCCACCGAGATAGGCCCGCAGCGAAGCTGAAACCATCTGCCGCAACTTGTCGCCGGAGCCGTGCGTGCGTCCTCCAGGTGAGTGGCGGAATTTCTCGATCTGCGTCGCCAGCGTGCTACCCCCGGCGCGGCTGCCCTCGCCATCGATGACGCGCAAGCCCTGCCCGACCGCGGCGCGGGCGAAGCGCCCCCAGTCGACAGCTGGATTTCGCCGCGGGTAATCGAGTGTCAACAGGTCGCGATTTTCAACATATAGCAGAGCATTGACCAGTACCGGCGGAATTTCGTCGAACGACGCGTACTGCCGCTCCGGAAAACGGCTCTGCTGCAACGGAGTCCCCTTGCGGTCGAACAGTGTCAGACCGGCCTGCGTCTTTTCGCGGTAGATCGGGTAGAAGCCGCGCATTACGGCCTCCTGGAATTCCTCCGATTGTCGCGCCTGGGCGGTGACCTCGTAACCGGCACCGGCGAGACGCGGCAGCATGTCGCCCATCCGGGCGTATCCCAGGCGGCGATCATACGGTCCCGACTGCGGCAGCCACAGCTCGGCACTCGCCCCGGGTTTGACGTCCCAACGGATTTTTTCTGCCAGAGCCGAGAAAAAAGTCGCCTGCAAGGACGACTCGCGAACCTCGTAATATACGCCCGCCGAAATGGCAGACAGCGTGCCAAGAAATACCGCCCAGCGAAACAACCGGTACTTGAGAGGAATCCTGCGAGCGACAGTCTCTGCGTCGTCCGTGCTCTTGCCGCGCCCTGCCGTTGTCTTCACCACACCTGCACCTGATTACGGTTGCCTGCCGCTAGAATCCACTGGGAATGCCATTATCGTTTCCGTTGGCGGCACCCATCAATACGCGATTACCGGTATTCCCTGCAGGTCCGGTCAGCCCGACGTCTTCAGGTTGAGATCGAGCTGGCGGGAATCACCGCCATCGACCACGGCCGAGGCAACCTTGCCTTCGCGCGCCCGCTCGATGGCGTCGAGGTATTCCGGCGTCACGTCGCCGGTGACATACTGCCCGTCGAAGCACGAGCTGTCGAAACAGGTGAGCGCCGGCCGGAGTTCACGAATCGACGCCTTGAGCTCGTCGAGATCCTGATAGACCAGGGCATCGGCACCTATTTCACGGGCGATCTCGTCCTCAGAACGTCCGGTAGCAATGAGTTCGCTGCGCGTCGGCATATCGATGCCATAGACATTGGGAAAGCGCACGGGTGGCGCGGCCGAGGCAAAATAAACCTTGAGGGCTCCGGCAGCCCGCGCCATATCGACGATTTCCTGGCTGGTCGTACCGCGCACGATGGAATCGTCAACCAGCAGCACGCGCTTGCCCTTGAATTCCTGGCCGACGGTATTGAGCTTCTGGCGCACGGATTTCCTGCGGATCGATTGCCCCGGCATGATGAAGGTGCGACCGATGTAGCGGTTCTTGACGAACCCTTCGCGATAAGGGATACCCAGGCGCTGGGCCAGTTGCATTGCCGACGGGCGACTCGAATCGGGAATCGGGATAACCACGTCAATATCGTCGACGGGCAGCTTCTGCGCCACCTTGTCGGCCAGATGCTCGCCCATGCGCAGACGGGTTTCATACACCGAAACGCCGTCGATGACCGAGTCCGGGCGCGCCAGATAGACATACTCGAAAATGCACGGCGACAGTACGGGCTTTTCGGCACACTGGCGGAAGTGCAACTGGTGCGACATATCGACAAAAAGTGCCTCGCCCGGCGCCACGTCGCGTAGCACCTGGAAGCCGAGGGTATCGAGCGCCACGGATTCCGAAGCCACCAGGTATTCCGGCCCTTGCGGCGTTTGATTGATTCCGACGACCAGCGGGCGGATGCCGAACGGGTCGCGGAAGGCCAGCAAGCCATAGCCGGCAATCATGACCACCACCGCGTAGGCGCCCTTGCAACGGCGATGCACACCGGCGACCGCGGCAAAGATGGTATCCAGATCAAGCTGGAAGCCCTTGGCCGATTCCTGCAGTTCGTGCGCCAGCACGTTGAGCAACACTTCCGAATCGGAATTGGTGTTGATGTGCCGCAGATCCTGGCGGAACATCTCGTCCTGCAGTTGCTCCGTATTGGTCAGGTTGCCGTTGTGCGCGAGCACGATGCCGAACGGGGAGTTGACGTAGAACGGTTGTGACTCGGCGGAGTCGGACGACGACCCGGCCGTCGGGTAGCGACAGTGGGCGATGCCCATGTTGCCCGGCAAGGCGCGCATGTTGCGCGTCCGGAAGACATCGCGCACCATCCCCGAGCCCTTGTGCATGAAAAAGGCATTACCCTTGCCCGTGGCAATGCCTGCCGCATCCTGACCCCGATGCTGAAGTACCATCAGCCCGTCGTAAAGAAGCTGATTGACCGGCGTGTTGGCCATGACTCCGAGAATACCGCACATAGAATTTTCCTACCTGAAACGAATTCGTTTAGCCACTTCCGGTGGCAGCCATGGCTTGCACGCCAGCACCGCCGTTTCGAGCGGAGCGGAGAAATACGCTTCGCTCCACCATTTTTCCTTGGCCAGCGACAGCATGCCGCCCAACCCCACCAGCGCCAGAACGATCAGCGCCCCGCGCGCCATCCCGAACAGCACCCCCAGCGCCCGATCGGAGAGGCTCAAGCCAAGCGCCTTGAGCAGCCCGCGGATCGCCAGGCGCACCAGCGCCATAAGCAACAGCACGATCACGAACACCAGCACCCAGGCCACCACGATGCGCACAGCCGGATCGGCGATCCCGGTCAGAAACTGCCGCGCAAACTCGTCCGCCCACCACTTCGCCGCAAAAAAGGCGAGCACCCACGCGGCCAGGGCGATGATCTCGCCGACGACTCCTCGCCACGCGCCAAGAAGCATCGAGGCCAGCAGGACAACCAACACTGCGTAGTCAAAAGGCGTCATTGCCTGGCCGCAACCACTCCGTTAACACCGATGCGTTTCATCTTCTCCAGCGCCTTGTCGGCCGCGTCGCGACTGGCGAACGGGCCGGCGCGTACCCGCGTCTTCTTGCCTTCCGGCGAGTCGAGGGATTCAGTGTAAACCTTGATGCCAAGTTCCCCGATCTTGGTCTGCAATTGCTTGACGTTGGCAGGATTGGAGAACGCGCCGATGAGAATCACGAACTGTCCACCATTGGCCGGCGCAGGTTCGCCTGCCGCCTTGCCGCCCAGGATGGCAGCGGCGCGCTGGGCGTCGCGGCCGTTGTCAGCCTTGTCGGCCGCCTTTTCCGAAGATTTTTCGGTTGGCTTCGCTGCCGGCTTTTCCGGCGCTGTCTTTTCTGTCGACTTCTCGGAAGCCTTCTCCACCGGTTTTTCCGTAGCCTTGCTCACCGGAGGCTCGGCCGGCTTTACGGCCGGTGCGGCGACAGGCGCAGGTTGCGCCGGCAAGCTTTCTTCCTTCTTTTCGGCCGCTGCCGGCTTCAGTTTCGGTGCGAACGGAACCTGTTCCTGGCCGGGAATGCGGATCTGGATGTCCTGCACCTGCTGTCTCGGTTCCTCATCCATGACCATCGGCAAAATCACCGCAGCCAGCCCGGCGAAAGCCACGGCACCGACCAACCGGCGGCGGGCGCGTTTTTTCAGCTGCAGTTGTGCGTCTGGGGAGTCGGACATGTTTGAGAAAATCAGTTGCGAGCGTACGGTTGTATCAGGAGTCCTGCCCGAGATCGCGCAGGACGGCGGCCACCGTGTAGAACGATCCGAAAACGACGATTCTATCATTTTCCCCCGCCAGACCGACAGCACGGCGGAATGCCCTCTCGGGCGAGTCGAAGCATTCCACCAGCCCGCCGAGGCCGGGCGTGGCCCCGCCTCCGGAAACCACCGCAGCCAGCGCTTGCGCCGAAGCTCCGCGCGGCTCGTTCAGTCCGGCCAGCAACCACACGTTGACTTTCCCGGACAGCGCCTTCAACGCTCCGGCGATGTCCTTGTCGGCCAGCATGCCCACCACCGCAATGGTCTGCCGGAACTCCCCCATGGCTTCGAGGTTTTCCGCCAGGCCTGCCACGGCCTGCGGGTTGTGCGCGACGTCGAGGATGATCACCGGGCGCTCGCGCACCCGCTGGAAACGCCCGGCCAACCGAACCTCGCGCAAGCCGCACCGCACCGCCGCCAATGGCACGGGAAGCCTGTCCCGCAGGGCGTCCACCACGGCCAGCACGGCGGCCGCGTTTCCCAACTGGTGCGCGCCGCGCAAGGCTGGCATGGGCAGGACATCGCGCGATTCCCCGCGGCGATGCCAGAACGACCACTCCGGAGCGTTGCTAACGTAGCCGAAATCCCGGCCGATCAGGCACAGATCGGCGCCGATGGCCGCCGCATGTTCGATCAAGGATTGCGGCGGCTGCGGATCGGCACAGATGGCCGGTATTGCGCGGCGGAAGATGCCTGCCTTCTCGAAACCGATGGACTCGCGTGTCGGCCCGAGCCAGTCGGTGTGATCCAGGGCGATCCCGGTCACGACGGCCACGTCGGGGTCATAGATGTTGACGGCGTCGAGGCGCCCGCCCAGCCCGACTTCGAGGATGATCACCTGCATCTGCCGGGCTGCGAATACTTCCCAGGCGGCGAGCGTGCCGAATTCGAAGTAGGTCAGCGCGACACCGCCAGCCGCCAGCCGCGCCGCTTCGACCCGCGCGAACGCCGCGCACAAGGCAGCATCGTCAATCGCCACGCCATCGACCCGCACGCGCTCGTTGTACGCCAGCAGATGCGGCGACATATAGCAGCCGACCCGGTAGCCGGCAGCAGCGTAAATCGCCTCCAGATAGGCGCAGGTCGATCCCTTGCCGTTGGTCCCGCCGACGATGATGACAGGGCAGCTTTGCCGCTGCTGCAATTCAGTCTTGACGCGGCCTACGCGCTCGAGCCCGAGCTCTATTCCGCCCTGCCCTTTGGGATGCAGGCTTTCGAGGTGGATCAGCCAGTCTTTGAGAGTTTCCACGAATCCAGCGACGTTCAGGCTGCCGCCGGCAGTCTCTGCAGCATGCCGAGGAGCAGCGCCAACTTGGCCTTCATTTCCCGCCGATCGACAATCATGTCGATGGCGCCCTTTTCAACCAGAAACTCGGAGCGTTGAAAGCCCTCCGGCAGCTTCTGGCGCACCGTCTGCTCGATCACGCGCGGCCCGGCGAACCCGATCAGCGCCCCCGGTTCGGCGATGACGATGTCGCCGATGAAGGCAAACGACGCGGACACGCCACCCATCGTCGGATCGGTGAGAATCGAGATGAAAGGCAGACCAGC
This sequence comes from Candidatus Accumulibacter sp. UBA704, assembly GCA_002304785.1. Taxonomy (GTDB): domain Bacteria; phylum Pseudomonadota; class Gammaproteobacteria; order Burkholderiales; family Rhodocyclaceae; genus Propionivibrio. The sequence goes on from DBMG01000009.1 coordinate 10,720, forward strand.
CTCGGAAAGGCGGGTCAATGCCGCGGTCGTCTTGGCCATCTGCATCAGCGAGAACAACCCCTCCTGCATGCGCGCGCCGCCAGAAGCGGAAACACAGATGAACGGGATCTTCTGCTCGACAGCCACCTGTACTCCGCGCACGAAACGCTCGCCCAGCACGGAGCCCATCGAACCGCCCATGAAATCGAACTCGAAGGCGGCAACGACGACGGGCAAAGACTTCAGCGCCCCCTGCATGACCACCAGCGAGTCGCTTTCTCCGGTGCTCTTGGCCGCGTCGGCAAGGCGATCTACATAACGCTTGCTGTCCTTGAAATGCAGCGAGTCGACGGGCTGGACTTCCGCGCCGATTTCGAAGCGGTCGCCAGCGTCCAGCAGCAGGTCGATGCGCGCGCGCGCATCGAGCCGGTTGTGGTGACCGCACTTGGGACACACCTGATCGTTCTTCTGCAGGTCCGTGGCATACAGCACAGCCTCGCAGGACGGGCATTTGCTCCACAGCCCTTCCGGCAGATTGGTCTTGCGCTCGGCACCGGTGGCACTGCGCTTGATTTTCGGCAGAACCTTGTTCAACCAGCTCATTGGAACATCTCCGTGGTCAGGCCTTGCCTGCTTCGTCGATACCGCGACGAAGGTCGGCGACAAGACTCTTCACCTTGGCGCAGACTTGGTCAGCAGGCGACTTCTCGATTTCCTCGATGATGCGGCTGCCAACCACCACGGCATCGGCGATACGGGCAATCGCCCCCGCCGTCGCCGCGTCGCGGATGCCGAACCCCACTCCGACTGGAACGCCGACCGCAGCGTGGATTTCCGGGATGCGTCTGGCCACCGCTTCGACATCGAGTTGCGCCGAGCCGGTCACGCCCTTGAGCGAAACGTAATACACGTAGCCACTAGCCAGTTCCGCCACCAGGGAAATGCGTTGCTCGGTCGAAGTCGGCGCGAGCAGGAAGATCGGATCGAGTGCATTGGCCTGCATGGCCTTGGCAAAATCGGCACTTTCCTCCGGCGGATAATCGACGACCAGCACGCCATCAACGCCGGCATCGAAGGCCGCGGCCGCGAAGGTATCGACGCCCATGGCCTCGATCGGGTTGGCATAGCCCATCAGCACCACCGGCGTCTCGTTGTTGTCGGCGCGGAAGTTGGCGACCATCCCGAGTACCTGGCGCAGGCTCACGCCCTTCGCCAAGGCGCGTTCGGATGCACGCTGGATGGTCGGCCCATCGGCCATCGGATCGGAAAACGGCACGCCGAGTTCGATGATGTCAGAACCGGCCTCGACCAGCGCATGCATCAGCGAAACGGTCAGCGCCGGATCGGGATCGCCGGCGGTAATGAACGGAATCAGCGCCTTGCGCCCTTGCGCCTGCAGGCGCTCGAATGTGGCTTGGATTTTTGACATGGCGGGACCTCAGAAAATGATGCCCGATTTTTCGGCAACCGTGTGCATATCCTTGTCGCCACGGCCAGAAAGATTGACCAGCAGGATCTTGTCTTTGGGCAAGGTCGGCGCCAGTTTGGCCGCGTGTGCGACGGCATGGCTCGACTCGAGCGCGGGGATGATCCCTTCGAGCCGGCACAGGGTGTGGAACGCCTGCAACGCCTCGGCATCGGTGATGGTCGCGTACTCGGCGCGGCCGGTATCCTTCAGCCAGGCATGCTCGGGACCGACACCGGGATAATCCAGCCCCGCCGAGATCGAGTGCGTCTCGATGATCTGTCCGTTCTCGTCCTGCAACAGATAGGTCCGATTGCCGTGCAGCACGCCGGGATGCCCGGCGGTCAACGACGCGGCATGATGCCCGGTCTCGATACCGTCGCCCGCAGCCTCCACTCCGATCAGGCGTACGTTCTCGAAAGGAATGTAGGGATGGAAGATCCCCATGGCATTCGATCCGCCGCCGACGCAGGCGATCACGGCGTCCGGCTGGCGGCCGCACAGTTCGGGCACTTGTTCGATGCATTCCTTGCCGATCACCGACTGGAAATCGCGCACCATCATCGGATACGGATGCGGGCCGGCCACGGTGCCGATGATGTAGAAGGTCGAGGAAATATTGGTCACCCAATCGCGCATGGCTTCGTTCAGCGCGTCCTTGAGCGTCTTGGAGCCGCTTTCCACGGGCACTACCGTCGCGCCGAGCAGCTTCATGCGGTAGACGTTGGCCGCTTGCCGCCTGATGTCCTCAGAGCCCATATACACCACGCACTCCATACCGTAGCGCGCGGCTACGGTCGCCGAGGCGACACCGTGCTGTCCGGCGCCGGTCTCGGCGATCACGCGTTTCTTGCCCATGCGGCGGGCCAGCATGGCCTGGCCGATGCAGTTGTTGACCTTGTGCGCGCCGGTGTGATTCAGGTCCTCGCGCTTGAGGTAGATCTGCGCTCCACCAAGTTCGTCGGACAGCCGTTTGGCATGGTAGACCGGACTAGGCCGGCCGACGTAGTGCTTGAGTTCGTACTCGAATTCGGCGATGAATTCCGGGTCGTGTTGAGCGGCGGCGTAGGCCTCGTTCAGTTCGGCGAGCGCCGGAATCAGCGTCTCGGCGACGAAGATCCCGCCGTAGGGGCCGAAGTGGCCACGTGCATCGGGCAAGTCGTAAGTTTTGACAGTCATGAGTTTTCCTTGAGGCAATTGAAATGAAAATGTGGATGATCCGTTCGATCATCGGCCTCAAGTGTGATCGGCAAGAAAGCGCCTCCAGCAGGTGCGTGTGCGTCCACCACAAGTCTTGCGCATCGGTCGTCCCGTCCCAAAAAACTCCGGATCAATCGGTTTCCGCCATCCCCGCCGCGCGCACGGCAGAGACGAATGCATGAATCTTCTTTGCGTCCTTGATACCCTTGGCCGCTTCGACACCGGAAGAGACATCGACTGCCGCCGGCCTTACCCGTACAACAGCTTCGCCAACGTTGCCGGCATCCAATCCACCCGAGAGAATCAACGGCTTGGGCAGCGACCGCGGGATCAGGTTCCAGTCGAACGCCTTGCCTCCGCCGCCAAAACCTTCGACAAAGGCATCGAGAAGGATCGCCTGTGCAGAGGGAAAAGCAGAAACGTATTGTAGCAAATCGATTCCCGGCTTCATTCGCGCGGCCTTGACATAGGGCCGATCGAACTGCCGGCAATAGTCTTCGTCCTCGTCGCCGTGGAATTGCAGCAGGTGCAGCGGCACCGCCGCCAGCGTTTCACGGACGACCTGCGGATCGGCATTGGCGAAAAGGCCGACAGCGGTAACGAAGGGCGGCACCAGTTGCGCCAAGGCATCCGCCGTCTCGAGATCAACAAAGCGCGGACTGGGAGGATAGAACACCAGCCCAAGCGCATCGGCGCCGGCATCAATTGCCACCAGCATGTCTTCCTGCCGGGTCAGGCCACAAATCTTGATCCGTGTACGCAAGGCCTAGGCTCCTCAGAGAACTGCCGGACCCGGCAGGAAGGGATTGTCCGCGATCGGCAAATGCCAGTGACTCTCGTACCGCACACCGACGAGATACAAGCCGGCGGCGGAAAACGTCGGGGCAGCCCTTGTGCGATCGCGAGAGGCCAGCAGTTGCCCGATCCATTCCGGCGGGTGCTTGCCCTGCCCGACATAGAGCAGGCTCCCGACCATGTTGCGCACCATATGATGCAGGAAAGCGCCCGCCTCGAAATCCAGCACGAGCATATCACCGAAGCGGCCGACCTTGGCGTGCCGGACCAGTTTGACGGGCGACTTCGCCTGACAGTCCGCCGCGCGAAAACACGAGAAGTCGTGCTCTCCGATAAGCAAATCGGCGGCCCGCTGCATGGCATTCTCGTCGAGTGGGTGATGGTACCAGCCGGCACGTCCGTGCCAGACTCCCGGTCGCTGGGGACGGTTGATCAACAGGTAACGGTAGCATCGCCCATAAGCCGAAAAGCGAGCGTGAAACCCTTCCGCCACGGGTTGCGCCCAGCGCACGGCAACCGCCGGCGCCAGGAAGGTGTTGACGCCACGCACCCAGGCCGTCAACGGACGATTCGCCGTTGTTTCAAAATGCACCACCTGGCCGGTGGCATGCACTCCGGCATCGGTCCGCCCGGCGCAAACGATCGAGACGGACTCCCCGGCGATCCGGGCGAGCGCCGCCTCCAGTTCATCCTGCACCGTTCCGCCGCCCGTTTGCGTCTGCCAGCCACGAAAGGCATTGCCGTCGTATTCCACACCCAGCGCAATTCTCATCGCAGCCATCTATTTGAAAGAAAACAGCACGAGGCCAATGCCAACCAGCCCGGTGATAACCACCGCGTCGCCCCAACCGAGCGCCTGGTGGTTAATCTCCACAACTTCGCTGGTACATAACTCCGGCGCTTCAAGCAGGGTTTTCCAGTCGCGGGGACGCGGCAAGGTTTCGACATAACGCAAGACGAGCATCAATCGCACTACACCCCGTGTCGAATCCATACCGCATCGACGAAAAGGGAGAAGCAAGGCGTGGCTGGCCGAAATCAGATCGGCAAGAGGCATGAACTCAAGAAAGGCCGCCACGAAAACCAGCACCAGGAACATGCGCCCCAGATGCTTGATGGCCTCCAGAATGCCTTCGTGCGTAGGGGCCCACGCGCTGCTCCACAAGGTGTCGCCAGCCGTTCCCCAGGCAAATACCACCAGCATCGATAACAACAACCAGCGCGCACGCCAGATCAGGCGCCATCCCCGACGCATCACCCGCGCCCCAAAAGCCGGCGTGACCAGGCAAACGACTGCCAGCGCCATACCGCTCAGAAACTGAACGGCGACCAACAACACAAGCCATATGACCAGACGCGTGGCGGGATGGAGAGTTGGGTAAGTCATGGAACATGTGGACGCGGTAAGGCGTTGGAAAAAGACAGGGCCGTAACCCGTCGGGGTTACGGCCCATGATTTTACTTCGTGTGTCGCTTATCCGCCGATCTTGCCCAGCAGATTCTGGGCTGCCTCACGCTGGGTCGCATCGCCTTCCTTCAATACTTCTTGCAGGAGTTCGCGTGCTCCCTCGAGATCACCCATCTCCTCGTAGGCCTTGGCCAGATCCAGTTTGGTGGCGACTTCCTCGCTCGCGCTGACATCCAGTTCCGCAACCAGATCCTGAACGGCCTCCAGCGACGGACTGACGATCGTCTCCGCCTGTTGCGCGGCGAAATCGGGATTGACCACCGTGTCCGACTGCGCCGCCGGAACTCCGGGGACGATCAGGGTTTCCATTTGGTCAGCCGCAAAGTCGGGGCTGCCAGCGGTATCGGAAAGAGCCGAGGTAAATCCGGACGGCACCACCTGCGTTTCCATCTGCTCCATGGCGAAATCCGGGTTGACGGCGGTGTCGACCTGGGCCGATTCAAACGATTCTTCGCCAGGCACCTCGCTCTGAACCGACAAGGAGTCACGGAACTGAGCAGCCTCTACGCCCGTCCTGGGCATCTCCAGTTCTGGCGACTCAAGATCGAGATCGATCGACGAGAGATCGAACGAAGCCGGCTCGGACTCCGGGCGTCCAAGGAAGGTGGACTCCGTCAGGCTAACATCGAATTCCACACTGTCCTCTGGCTGCAGGGCTGTTGCCTCAAGCGTTGCATTCACATCGGAAGATCTGTTGCCTGCGACCGAAGGACCGTCGAGGGCTCCAAGATCGAAAGAGAGATCCGACGATTCTGCTTTCGCCTCCACCTGATCCAGTTGCTCAACGACCGGCGCTATCTGCGTCCCGATATCGAAATCGAGATCGGGCGCTTCAACCCGGATGGCGGTTTCTTCGAGAGATACCGATTTTCGTTCCTCCGGCAGGGATATTTCAGGAAGGCCGAATTCGGAAGCCTCCTGCACCCCACCCCCCAGATCGAAATCAAGCGAACCTGAGGGCTTGGCGTCTTCCACAAGCTCATCGGCCGGAGCCGGGACTATCTCGGGTTTGCTTTCCTCGCCAAGATCGAAATCCAGGCTCGTCAGGTCGGCAGAATCGTCCGCAGCGACGACCGGCACCATCGATTGCTGGTCTTCAACAACCACCTGGTTATCCTGCACAGCCGCCACCCTCTCGGATGCCATTGCCAGCGAGTCCGCCCCTTGGCCAGGAGCGACAACCAGGGTCGCATCGGCGTCCTGCGCCCCTTCTCCCAACAACGGTGATGAAGATCCGCGGAAAACCGGATTGCCCGGATCGAGCACGCGGCCCATCGCCGCAGCCTTGTCCCAGTCCGGACCAACGCCACCCGTCTCACCGTAGAGATCGGTGGCCAACGTCTCGAATTGCTTGACATCCTTGCGCCCGGAATAGATCTCGAGCAATTTAAGAAGGATGGCCAGGCGCTTCGGATCCTTTTGCCTGGCTTCGAGCAGGATTTCCTCGGCCTGCGCATCCCGCCCGTATGCCATGTACACATCGGCTTCGGCTACCGGATCGACTTCATCCGTATCGATGCTGCCCGGACCGGCCTGGCTGAAGTCAGTTTGCGCCGGAGTCTGCGAAGAGGTATCGACACTTTGGCCACCGGTACTGCGGAACACCGAATTAGCCGTCAGGCTGGTCGTACTCGGAGGAGTCAGCGTGCTGCTGAGATCCTGTTCGGGCGCCTCGCCGGCGGAACGGCGGCGACGGGCGATGAAATATGCCGCAATGAGCGCCAGGATCCCGCCGCCTCCCGCCAGAGCCATCGGATTTCCCAGTAGGTCATCGAAGAAACCGGGTTCCTCGCGTGGCGGTGGCGGCGTCACAACTTTAGGCTTTTCCGCCGGTTTCTGCTCGGCAGGTTTCGCTGCGACTGGCTGTGCAGGGGCCGCTGCCGGAGCCGGCGTCCCCGCCGCTGGCGGAACGGACGGTTCGGTCTTGGCCGGTTCGGCCTGAGGTGCCGGTGCAGGAGCGGGCGCCGCCGCGACAGCCGGCGCGGGAGTTGCGGCCGGGGGCACCTCGACCGGTTTGGCAGGCTCAACCGGTTTTTGCGCCGGCGCAACAGTATCGGGTTTGGCGGTGGACTGTTTCTGCAACTCGGCCAGATTCTGGTTCCGCAACTCCAGAAGTTTCTGCAGGTCGGCAACGTTCTTTTCCAGGGCCGCCATGCGTTCGTTGGCCTCCTTGAGCGCCTTTTCCTTGGCGATCAGGTCTTCATCCGAGCCTTTCTTTCCAGTCGTCACACCGGGCTTCGCTGCGGCTTCCGTCTTCGACACTTTCAGTTGATCTCTGGGAGCCGCCGATTCCTGCTTGTCGTCGACCTTGGCCGTAATCTTGCCAGCCGACTCCTGCCTGCCGGCATCGTCCTGGGCCGGCGAACGCGCAGCGACCCCGGCAAGTTTGCTGCGATACGCATTCCAGTCCGACGATTGCGCCAGAACGATCTTCCGGGCTTCTCCGGGAGCGACCGTTTCGATGGCTGTCTTTTCCGGAACCGAGAGAATCTTCCCTGCTTTCAGGCGGTTCATGTTGCCGCCCTCGAAGGCATCGGGATTGGCGCGGAACAATCCGACCAGCATCTGATCGAGAGACACCCCCTCAAACTTGGTTTCAGAGGCAATCCTGTGCAGCGTCTCGCCGCGCCTGACTTCCCTGCCCTCAGGCGTGATAGGAGCCGGTTCGGCCGATCTCTGGGCCGGTTGCGGCGCGCGTGCCTGGGACGTCGCCCGCGCCCGCACATCGTTGTCGATGCGCGAGGTTGTCGGTCCCGGAGCAGGCTTGACATCAGGCACTCGACTCACGGTCGCCGGAGAAACTGGGGAAGTGGCCTTGGCGGTATATTCCGGCGGGTCGAGCAGGAACGTATACTCGCGCACCAGCCGGCCGGACGCCCAGTTCAACTCCATGAGCATATCCACGAAGGGATCATTGATCGGCCGATCCGAACTGAGCTTGATGACGGCTTGGCCGCCCGGCCTTCTTTCCAGATTGAAGCGGATGGATAGCAAGGTCGTCGCATAGTCCAGCCCGGCCTGCTTAAAGGCCTCTGGTGACGCCAGTTTCGCCTTCATGTCGGCCAGTTCATCGCGCGTTGCCGTGACCTCGATTTCCGCTCGCAACGGCTGCCCGAGCGCCGAGAACACGACAAGTCTGCCGAGACCTGCCGCCTGGCTATCAAGCGCCACCCCCGACAGGGCCAGACACGATGCCACCGCCAGAACAGATGTACGCAAACCGGAGTGTTTTTTGGAATGGTGTGTTTTATTTGCCACGGCGCCACCCTGAGCGTCGAAATCGGAAATATTAAAATAACATCATGGAGTTAGCGATGCAAGCTAAACTTGCTTGTGACATGCAGATCAGGAACGAAAAAAAACCGGGGCTTGCGCCCCGGCTTTTTTCTGACGAATCAATTACTTGTCCAGAAGTATGCGTAACATGCGGCGCAACGGTTCGGCAGCGCCCCACAACAACTGATCGCCAACCGTAAACGCACCGAGGTATTCCGGCCCCATGGCCAGCTTGTGCAAACGCCCGACCGGTACGGTCAGCGTGCCGGTCACCGCCGCTGGGGTCAGTTCGCGCTCGCTGATTTCACGCTCGTTGGGAACCACCTTGGCCCACGGATTGCCCTTGGCGATGATATCGGACACCTCGTCCAGCGGCACATCCTTGCGCAGCTTGATGGTGAGCCCCTGCGAGTGGCAACGCATGGCGCCGATACGCACGCAGAGGCCATCGACGGGAATGCTCCCCGGCGTACGAAACGGCGGCCTGCCGAGAATCTTGTTGCATTCGGCACCGCCCTTCCATTCCTCCTTCGACTGGCCGCCCTCGACCGGGACGTCGATCCACGGGATCAGGCTGCCCGCCAACGCGGTGTTGCGGAAATTCTTAGTCGGGAAGCTGGCGGAACGCATCGTCTCGGCGACCTTGCGGTCGATCTCGAGGATAGCCGATGCCGGATCAGCCAGCTCGGCCTTGACCGCATCGTGCAGCGCTCCCATCTGGCACAGCAACTCGCGCATGTTCTGCGCGCCGGCGCCGGACGCCGCCTGATAGGTCATCGCCGAAACCCATTCGACGAGGTCGTGCTTGAACAGCCCGCCCAGACCCATCAGCATCAGCGATACTGTGCAATTCCCACCGATCCAGTTCTTGCCGCCTTTGGCCAGAGCGTCCTGGATCACGTTCAGATTGACCGGATCGAGGATGATGACTGCATCCTTATCCATGCGCAGGGACGAGGCTGCATCGATCCAGTGCCCGCTCCAGCCCGTCGCACGCAGTTTCGGAAAGACTTCCTTCGTATAGTCGCCGCCCTGACAGGTAATGACGATGTCCATCTGCTTGAGCGCATCGATGGACATGGCATCCAGGAGGACGCCACCTTCCTTGCCGCCGAGCGTCGGCGCCTTGCCGCCGATCGACGAGGTCGAGAAATATACCGGTTCGATAAAGGCGAAATCGCCCTCTTCCACCATGCGCTGCATCAGCACGGAGCCGACCATGCCGCGCCAACCTACGAGACCAACCTTCTTCATTGCATTTACCTCGACTTAAGAAAAACGGTAAAGCCGCTCAGAGCGCGGCGAGCACGGAGTCGCCCATTTCCACGGTCCCGACTTTCTTCGTTCCCGGCTCGTAGATGTCGCCGGTGCGGAACCCTTGTGCCAGAACTTTCTTAACGGCGTTCTCAATGCACTGCGCCTCGGATTCCATGCCGAATGTGTAGCGCAGCATCATGGCCACCGAGAGTATGGTCGCCAGCGGATTGGCCACACCCTTGCCGGCGATATCCGGCGCCGAGCCATGGCACGGCTCGTAGAGTCCCTTGCCGGTTTCGTTGAGCGACGCCGAGGGTAGCATGCCAATGGACCCCGTCAGCATTGAAGCCTCGTCTGACAGGATGTCGCCGAACATGTTGCCGGTGACCATCACGTCGAACTGCTTCGGCGCCCGCACGAGTTGCATGGCAGCATTGTCGACAAGCATGTGCGTAAGTTCGACATCCGGGTATTCCGGCGCTAGTTCGTTCATCACGTCGCGCCACAACTGCGTCGTTTCCAGAACGTTCATCTTGTCGACCGAGCAGACCTTGCGGCTGCGCTTGCGCGCGGCTTCGAACGCCATCCTGCCGATACGGCGGATCTCATTCTCACTGTAGATCATGGTGTTCACCCCGACACGCTGCCGAACACCGTCAACCTCGCGGGTTTCGATGCCGCGCGGCTGGCCGAAATAAATATCGCCGGTCAATTCGCGCAGGATCAGAATATCCAGCCCCGAGACCACTTCCGGCTTAAGGGTAGACGCATTGGCCAACTCAGGATAGAGCACGGCCGGACGCAGGTTGGCAAACAAGCCAAGAAGCTTGCGGATGCCAAGAAGACCACGTTCCGGACGCTGTTCGCGCGGAAGCACATCCCATTTTGGCCCACCCACGGCGCCCAGCAATACGGCATCAGCTTCCAGGGCCGCCTTCTGCGTGGCTTCCGGGAAAGGGTTTCCAGTCGCGTCGACGGCGCAACCGCCCAGCAAGGCCTCTTCCATCTCAAACTTGAGGTCGAGCGCCTTCAGCACGCGAACCGCCTGCGCGGTAATTTCGGGGCCGATACCGTCACCTGGCAATACACAAATCTTCACGTCGTATTCCTTAAATCAGTTGAAAACTGGAGTCAGTCAACCAACAACTTCCTGCGCAAACCTGAACAAACCGGATCAACAGATCGGTCGCACGGACCACTATTTGGCCGCCTTCTCGATGGCCTGGCCGCCTCGTTCAATATCCTTGCCAATGCCTTGCATGGTATTGCATGCCGTCGCCGACAAGGCGGAAACAAAGACCAACACGGCGAACGCTATTCTTTTCATGTTTATCTCCTCAATCTTTGGGAATCTCGACCATTCGGCAATCCGGACAATGCCGGTGGGCCAAGGATTATCTCATGGGCCGAACAGCCTGTCAGCCAACACAACCTTATGAAATAAAAGAAAAAGTCAATTATTTGGCCGGGCCGCCTTGTAAAGTGGCTGAACCCGGTCTGCGTAGATGCTCAAATCGGACAGCCGAGATTCGTGGGACGGATGGGTGGACAACCACTGAGGCGTGCCGCTTCCGGACGCGCGAGCCATTTTCTCCCAGAGGGAAATCGCGGCATGCGGATCGAATCCCGCGCGCGCCGCCAGTTCAACCCCGATACGATCCGCTTCCTGTTCCATCCCGCGAGAATTCGGGCGCATGAAAGCCAGTTCCCCGGCCGCGCCAAGAACGCTCTTGCCAACATTTGCATCGACCCCGTAGTAGGCGCCGATCAGTCCGCCGATCGTTGCCGCCAGATCGACACCTGCCGCCTGTCCCACCTTTTCCCGACCGTGCTCCCTCAACGCATGCGCGATTTCGTGCCCCATGACCGCGGCGAGTTCATCATCGGTCAGGGCCAACTTGTCGATCAGACCAGTGTAAACGGCCATCTTTCCACCCGGCATGCACCAGGCGTTCAAGTCGTTCGAACTGATCACGTTGGTTTCCCAACGCCAACCAGGCGCGTCCGCGCGAAACGCCGCAGTCGCAGGAATCAGCCTGCCAGCGATGGCACGAACACGCTGAACCTGCCCCGCGTCGCGATTCAGCCGGTTCTTGGCGCGGGCCTCCTGTATCGTCTGCGCGTAGGCCTTTTCGGCCGATCGGTTAACCTCGGCGGAAGACACAAGCATGGTCTGCTCGCGATCGACCCCGACAGCACCAGCCGACGTCGTCCGCGTCGGCGTGCAACCTGTCGCAAGAACCACCAGCAATGCGGCAAAGACTACCCGGGTACCCACGGCGATATCACTCCATATGTGCCATCACAAATCGTTCGAACAACTGACAACGCACTGCCCACCGTTTTCGCTGACATCTTTCTCGAACACCCACTTAAATACCATCATGAGACCGATCAATGCGAACAGAGATCCCAACGCAAAAGCCATTCCGCTACCCAAATGATCCCAGGCCCATCCGCTGACCAGCCCGCCGACGGTCCCGCCGGCGCCGAAACTGAGGCTTGAATACAATGCCTGGCCGCGAGAACGCGTGGCACCGGGGAACCATCGATTGATCGCGGCGATCGCGGCGGAATGAAAGGCCCCGAAAGTCAAGCCGTGCAAAAGTTGCGCCAGTGCCAGAACAGGCAAGACATCGACAGCCTGTCCGATGGTCACGAAACGCACGACCGCAGCTGCGAAGCTCGCCAGCAGGATTTGCCGCAGGCTGAATCGGCGCATCGCCCGCGCCATGAAAAAGAAGACTGCGATCTCGGCCAGCACACCCAAAGTCCACAAACCACCGACCATCGACTTACTGTACCCATGATCAGACAGGAATATTGAATAGAAGATATTCAAGGCCCCGTGCGCAGCCGACATGGCGAAGCACGCCGCCAACAGCGCGCGAACGCGGGGCTGGCGAAGAATCCGGCGGATCGACTGATGCGAATCATGGCAGTGCAGCACCGGTACTTCGGGGATGGCGAAACCGAACAGCACGATTCCGGCCAGACAGAACAGGCACATCCATAGGAGGCTCGGCATGGGCCACCTGTCGAGCAGCGCACCAACCCCGAGCACGGTAACGATGAAACCAACCGAGCCCCACAGCCGAATCCGGCTGTAGCGCGCAGGTTCGTCCCTGAGGTGATCGAAGGTCAGCGTTTCCACGAGCGGCAGCGAGGCCACCCAGAAGAACGCAAACAGTCCCAGGGAGATCAGCAGGATTTCAAAGCGGGTGGCCAGGAAGAAAATGCAAAAGACCGCCAGCGTCATCGCCCCCGTAAGGCGGATGACCGTCATCCGGTGCCCCTTCCGGTCGACCAGTGCGCTCCAGAAAAAGGGACCGGCCAGCCGCATGACCTGCATCTGCGTCATCAGTACGGCGATATCCCACGCCGAGAACGAGAGCGACTGGAGGTAAAGACCGAAATAGGGAGAAAAACCGCCGATGAAGGCGAAATAAAAGAGGTAGTAGCCGGAAAGGCGCCAGTAAGGAACAGGGAGCATCGGGCGATTCTACCGGATGCTCCACGGGACAACCGAACGGATTACTTGACGGACTGCTGCCCGGCGCGATAGGCAAGCATCATGTGATAGAGGTCGTCCTTGAGTTTCACGCGCTGCTTCTTCATGTCTTCGATGGTGAAATCATCAACAGGCATATCGTGCTCTTCCAGATCTTCGACCTTGCCCGTCAATCGATGATACGTCGCGAACAAGCGGGCAAACATCGGATTCCCGTTCCGCAAGCTAGCGATCGCATCATGCATCTCGGGAAACTCGTGGTGAAGATCATGGTGTTCGACGTGCATTTTGACTCCTCCTTTATATGGATTCCCAGTCGGATAACCACAGCAAAGCAAAAACGCTTTACGTGATTTTGCCCCCAATTTTCGGCGTTTGGCAATGCACATCCGCGCACTGAGCGCGGTGCCTCAAGGCATGGTCGATGAGCACCAGCGCCAGCATCGATTCGGCGATCGGCGTGGCGCGGATTCCCACGCAGGGATCGTGGCGCCCGTGTGTCTCGACAATGATCGGCTCGCCTTCCCGATTGATTGAACGGCGCGGCAGGCGGATGCTGGACGTCGGCTTGATGGCCATGCTGACGAGGATTTCCTGACCGGTCGAAATGCCGCCCAGGACGCCGCCGGCGTTGTTGGACAGAAAACCATCCGGCGTCATCTCGTCGCCGTGTTCGCTGCCCTTCTGGGCGACACACGCGAACCCGGCACCAACCTCCACGCCCTTGACGGCGTTGATGCCCATCATGGCGTAAGCGATGTCCGCATCCAAGCGGTCATAGACCGGCTCCCCCCAGCCCGGCGGCACACCGCGCGCCGCCACGTTTATTTTCGCGCCCACGGAATCGCCGGACTTGCGCAGCGCATCCATGTACTCCTCCAGTTGCGGAACGATGGCCGCATTCGGCGCAAAAAACGGGTTTTCGGCGATTTGTGCGGCATCCACGAACGGAATCTCGATCGGCCCGAGTTGACTCATCCAGCCCTCGATAGTCACGCCATAACGCTCACGCAACCACTTCCGGGCAATCGCCCCGGCCGCCACGCGCACCGCCGTCTCGCGCGCCGAAGAACGCCCGCCGCCTCGATAGTCGCGGAAACCATACTTTTGCGTATAGGCGTAATCCGCGTGGCCGGGCCGGAATGTTTCGGC